>NZ_JBXAHL010000022.1:0-124125 GCF_058795055.1 Cupriavidus sp. GW823-FHT06D04
ATGATGTCGCCGGGTTCCAGCGCCATGCCCTTGCTGATGTCCGCGATCAGCGCCGGCACCTTGAACAGCATGTGGCGGGTGTTGGAGCTCTGCTTGGTCACGCCGTTGACGGTCAGCGACAGGTCCAGCGTGTGCGGGTCGGGGATCTCGTCGGCGGTGACGAGGACCGGGCCGAACGGGGCATAGGTGTCCTGGCCCTTGGAGTAGATCCACTGGCCGGCGCGGCGGCAGTCGCGTGCCGAGATGTCGATCATCACGCTGTAGCCGAACACGTAGTTGAGCGCGTCGGCTTCCTTCACGCCCTTGCCGCGCGTGCCGATGATGACGGCCAGCTCGACTTCCCAGTCCATCTGCTGCGTGATTTCCTTGTTGTGCTCGATGGCATCGCCCGGGCCGATCACGGTGGTGGGCGGCTTGGAGAAGATCACCGGCTCCTTGGGCAGCTCTTTCGAGGTGTCCAGGCTGCGGCTGGATTCAGCGACGTGCTCGACGTAGTTCAGGCCGATGCCCCAGATGTTCTTGCGCGGACGCGGGATCGGCGCCAGCAGCTTGACGTTGGAAGCCGGCACGGCCACGCCGAACGGGAGCTTGCCGCGATATTCGCTCAGCAGCGCGCTGGTCGAGCGGACTGCCTCGGGGCCCAGGTCGATGAACTCGAGCATGGTGGAGGGAATGTCCACGCCGACGGCGGCGCCGAAGCGGGCGAGGTCAACGACATTGCCGTCGACGATGGCGCCCAGGCGGGCGGCGGCAGCGACTTCAGCGCGATAGGTTACGAGACGCATGGTTTGATAACTCCGGAAAAGGCCGCAATCGGTGCGGCTGCATAACTTGGAAAACAGGTACTGCTGAGGTTTAAAGGACGACCTGATGCCCGCCGTTCTCCGCCAGCGCCTGCTCGCGATAAAGCCCGAGCGAATGCATCACCGGCAGGTCGTTGAAGCAGAACAGCACGGCGTCATCGCTGGCCGACGCATTCGCGTGCTCATGGAAGGCCCACGACGGCACGCAGAAGATGTCGCGCTCGGTCCAGTCGAAGCGCTGGCCGTTGATGACCGAGTAGCCACTGCCCTTGGCTACCTGGTAGATGAAGCTGCCGGTGTGGCGGTGCGCCTTGGTGGCTTCGCCCGGACGCAGCAGCTGCATGCTGGCGCCGATGGTCGGCATCACCGGGCCGCCGGTGACCGGATTGACGTAGTGCATCAGCACGCCGTCGAACGGGCTGCCGCCGGTGACCTTGCTGTGGCGCACCAGTGCTTCGTAGGTCGGCGCCCATTCGTACTTGTAGAGCGGCGAATACGGCTGGGTCCAGTTGCCTTCGTGCGGGCGCAGGCCCTTGCCGCCCCAGATCGCCGGCATGTCGTCGACCGGGTGAGTCACAGCTTGCTGCAGGTCAGGGTGCACAGCGTAGAAGCCGGCCTCCATGGCATTGACCAGCGGAATGTCCAGGCCGTCCTGCCAGATGCAGGTGGTGCCTTCGGCCGCCACGCCATGCTCATGCCAGGTGCCGTTGGGCGTGAGCACGAAGTCGTTGGCGTTCAGCGTCATCTTGTGGCCGTCGACGATGGTGTAGGCGCCGCTGCCTTCCATGATGAAGCGCAGCGCCGACGACGAGTGAGCGTGCGCTGAGGCGGCCTCGCCGGGATGCATCACCTGCAGGCCCGAATAGAGCCAGCCCACCGCCGCCGAAACGTCCTGGCGGCCCGGGTTGTTCAGGTAGATCACGCGGCGGCCGGCCTTCTCCGGTGTTACCAGGTCGACCGAGCGCAGCACGTGATTACGCAGGTCGCGGTAGCGCCACAGCACCGGCACCGATTCTGACTTCGGCTGCCACGGCTCGATCTTGTTGGCCACGGTCCAGAGCGCGCCGGTCTTGAGCGCATCGAGCTCCTTGTAGTAGGCGACCAGCTCGGGCGTGTCTTCCACGTCGGCGCGGCCGGCTACGTTCTCGCGGTAGGTGTCATACGAGGTATTCGACATCGTCTTCCTCTTTGGTCTGGTTTCTCCCTCTCCCGTGGACGAGAGAGGGGTGAGCCATCGTCAGGCCGCCGCGCGCTTGATGCTGCGCTCCAGCTGATCCTTGGCGAACAGGTACTGCTTGGGCCATTCCACGCGGCGGTAGCCCAGTTGCGCGCTCTCGCGCAGCAGCCAGGCCGGATCGGCCAGGTGCGGGCGCGACAGCGCGCACAGGTCGGCGCGGCCCGAGGCGATGATCCCGTTGACGTGGTCGGCTTCGGTGATCGCGCCCACGGCGATGGTCGGCACGCCTGCCTCGTTGCGCACGCGGTCGGCGAACGGGGTCTGGAACATGCGGCCGTAGACCGGCTTCTGCGCCGGCGTGACTTCGCCGGAAGAGCAGTCGATCATGTCGGCGCCGGCCTCCTTGAATAGGCGCGCCATGGCCACCGCGTCGTCGGCGCTGTTGCCGCCTTCGACCCAGTCGGTGGCGGAAATGCGCACCGACACCGGCTTGTCCTGCGGCCAGGCCGCGCGCACCGCGCGCAGCACTTCCAGCGGGAAGGCCATGCGGTTTTCCAGCGAGCCGCCGTATTCGTCGCTGCGCTGGTTGGTCACAGGCGAGAGGAAGTTCGACAGCAGGTAGCCGTGGCCGGCCTGCAGCTCCAGCCAGTCAAAGCCCGCGCCGGCGGCACGCCGGGTGGCGGAAACGAAGTCATCGCGCAGGCGGTCCATGTCTGCGCGGGTCATGGCGCGCGGCGTCTGCGAAACGCCCGGCAGGTACGGCAGCGCGGAGGCAGAGATCAGCGGCCAGTTGCCCTCGGCCAGCGGGTGGTCCATCTGCTCCCAGCCCAGCTGCGTCGAGCCACGGCGGCCGGCGTGGCCGATCTGCACGCCGATGCGCGCGCTGGTGTGCTCATGCACGAAGCCGACGATGCTGGCGAATGCCGCCGCCTGCTGGTCATTCCACAGGCCCGGGCAACCCTCAGTGATGCGGCCGTCCGGCGACACCGCCGTCATTTCCACCATCACCAGGCCGGCACCGCCCAGTGCGCGGCTGCCCAGGTGCACCATGTGGAAATTGCCCGGCACGCCGTCCTGGCAGGAATACATGGCGGTGGGCGACACCACCACGCGGTTCTTCAGTTCCACGCCGCGCACGGTGTACGGCGTCAGCATCGGCGGCACGGCGGTGGCATCCGTGCCGGCGCGTCCGGCCAGCCATGACTCGTAGCCTTCCAGCCAGGCCTTGTCACGCACGCGCAGGTTCTCGTGCGAAATGCGCTGCGAGCGGGTCAGCAGCGAGTACGCGAACTGCTCGGGCTCCAGGTCTTCATAGCGCCTGACGTTCTCGAACCATTCGGTCGAGTTGCGCGCGGCGTTCTGGATCTTGAGCACTTCCACCGAGCGCACGGCTTCGTAGTGCTTCAGTGCATCTTCCAGCGGGCCGTCGGTGTTGCGGAGGGTGCGCGCCAGCTCGATGGCATCTTCCAGCGCCAGCTTGGTGCCGGAGCCGATCGAGAAGTGCGCGGTGTGGGCGGCGTCGCCCATCAACACCACGGGCACCTTCTTCTCCAGGCCGCTGGCGTCGGTCAGGCTGTTCCAGTGCACCCACTTCTCGCAGATCACGCGCGGGAACTGGATCCAGATCGCGGAGCCGCGCAGGTGGCCGGCGTTGCTGATCAGCGGGTTGCCGTCCAGGTACGGGGCGAACAGCTTTTCGCAGTAGGCGATGCCCTCTTCCTGGCTCATCTGGTCGATGCCGGCGGCCTTCCAGGTTTCTTCCGGGGTCTCGACGATGAAGGTCGACGTGCCGTCCTCGAAACGGTAGGCATGTGCCTGGAACCAGCCATGCTCGGTCGGCACGAAGATGAAGTTGAAGGCGTCGAACACCTTCTTCGTGCCCAGCCAGACAAAGCGGCAGTTGCGCGTGTCGATATCGGGGCGGAAGGTGTCGGCATAGCGCTTGCGCACCACGCTGTTGAGGCCGTCGGAAGCCAGCATCAGGTCGGCGTTGTACTTGCGCGCGATGGCCTGGTCGTCCTCGACGTAGTTCTCGAATACCAGTTCCACACCGACTTCCTCGCAGCGCGCCTGCAAGATGTTCAGCAGCTTCTTGCGGCCGATGCCGATGAAGCCGTGGCCGCCGCTGCGCACCGCGCGGCCCTTGAAGTGGACTTCGACATCGTCCCAGCGGTTGAACGCATCGCCGATGGTCTCGGCCGAGACCGGGTCGGCCTCGCGCAGGTTGTCCATAGTGGCGTCGGAGAACACCACGCCCCAGCCGAAGGTGTCATAGGGACGGTTGCGCTCGACCACCACGACTTTATTGGCGGGATCCTGGAGTTTCATCAACAGGCCGAAATACAGGCCGGCGGGGCCACCGCCGATACATACTATGTTCATGGCTGCTTCCAATCAAGTTACTACCGGAGTCTTTGGCACCCGCGCTGCGGGTACGTCGGCATTCAGACGGTGATTTCGGGAAAAGACCGGTCTGCGGGGACAGGGCCGTGTTCGATGGCGGCTCGCAGGTCATCGGGTACCGGAATGGCCAGGTGCGTGTCCAGCGAAGTCATCACGATGGTCTGCGTGGCCGCCATGCGCAGCTCGCCGTCTGCGCCGGTGCAGCGCCAGGCCAGCGTGATCGACTTGCCCCCCAGGCGCACCACTTCCAGCTCCAGCCAGACCTGGTCGCCAAAGCGGCTGATCGCCTTGAAGTCCACCTCCAGGTGCACGGTCGGCATGCCCAGCCGGCGCGCGCCGATCACGCCGTGGTAGCCGTCCGGCAGCAGGGTGTCGACCCAGCGTTCGATGAGATCGTTGAACAGCACGAAGTACTGCGGGTAGAAGACGATGCCGGCCGGGTCGCATTCCGAGAAATGGATCTTGTGCTGGCGCCGGAAGGTATGCGTAGTGCTCATGGTCTGCGGTTCCTGGGTTTGCGAGTGATCACGCCAGCGCGTGGCGAGCGAGGGCTTCCTTCAGCTTCTTGCCGTGCTCGTCGGCCAGCGCGGCTTCGCGCAACTCGCGCAGCGTGGCCGGGGCCAGACGGGCACCGGCGCGCACCACGGCGTTCATCAGGGTCTGGTAGTTGGTCAGGCCGCGCACATGGGTGTCGCTGTAACCCTTCACCAGCCGCTGGCACTGCACCACTTCCAGCGCCAGCGCAGGGTTGAGGCGCGCGGCGGCCAGCACCTGGGCCAGCCAGCCTTCGATACGCTCGGTTTCCAGCGCATAGCGCAGCGTGCTGCGACGGATGCCGCGCAGGCGCGAGACCGCCCACAGCATCAGGTAGCCCCGCAGCGAACTGGTCGTGACCACGCGGCCCGAGGTGGTGAAGCGGCGCACCAGTCGGTGCACGAAATGCGGCTGCATCAGCCAGCGGCCGAGCCCGGCCGGCAGCGTCTCGCAGATTTCTTCCAGGCGCGGGTGCATGAACTCGTTGATCGCCAGCAACTGCTTGTCGCCGGCGCGCACCTCGCCCCGCACGCGCGCGAAGCGCGAGTCGCGGGTCTTGAGGTCGGCCACGCGAATGGTGTCTTCGTACGACATCCACAGCGCCAGGTGGCGCGCGGTTTCGCGCAGCAGCGCGATGTCGTCGTTGCCGACGGCCTGGCGCACTGCAGCCAGCCGATCCAGGTACAGGCCGGCGTAGGCCACGTCCTGGTAGTCGATCATGCGGCGCACGCCTTCGACCACGACGGGCCAGTTCTCGGCCGGTTGTTCAGTGCGCGCGCGCTGCAGCAACTGGGCAACCCCGGGATCCTGCGGCTTGAGTTCGCCCAGCGGCTTTGCGGCTTCCGCGGGGGGCGTCTCAGCGGCCTCGGCTGTGGCGAACGCCGCGCCAAAAGCGCGCAGGCTGGGCTTCACGCCCACGCCGCCGCGCTCGATGGTGGCTTCGAACTGCGCGCGGCTGAACGGCAGCACGCCGGTGCCCGCCAGCGCGCCGAACAGCACGGCGCTGATGACGCTGCCGCTGGCTTCGGCGGCCTGCGCCATGTCGAAGCGTACAAAGCGTTTGGCGGCCTTGCCGGCATGGGCGATCAGCTCATTGCTGTCGACGCGGCCATCGCCCATCGCGGATTTCTCTGCGATGGAGTACACGCGGTGGGTGGAAGACACCAGCGTTGTGCGATCCGGCGTCACCAGCCCGCGCTGCACGGCGCGGCCGGCTTCCATCAGCTCGGAGGCGAGTACCACATCGACATCGCCAGGGGTGGGCATCAGCGCCAGCACCGGCTGGCGGCCGGCCTGCTCGGCCAGGTCGCGCGGGAACAGTTCGACGTAGTAGATGGTGGCGCCGGTGCGCTGCGCCACGCCGGGCACCGACGTGGTTTGCGCGATATAGCCGTTGTGCTCGCCCAGATCCACGATCCAGTCGGCCAGCACGCCGCCGCCTTCGCCGCCCATGGCGAGGATGGCGACCTTGATTGGCTTGGCACTGAGGTTGTTGGGTGCGTTCACGATTGAACCTCTCCAGGCTTGGTGTTCAGAATGCAAGGCGGGTGCGGCGCGCGGCATCGCGGCGCTGCAGGAAGCCGATCACGCCGTCGCGCAGGCGCTGGCGCAGCTTGTCGATGCGGGTCGGGTTGGTGACGATCTGCGCACGGTAAAAGGACGGGCACAGCACCGCCGCGTGCGAGACCTCGCCGCACAGGCCACAGCCCACGCAGCTGTCCAGCACGGAGGCGACCGGATCGGTGCGCAGCGGGTCCGGGTTGGGCTTGATCGTCAGCGAAGGGCAGCCGGACAGGCGGATGCACGAGTGATCGCCGGTGCAGGTGTCCGAATCCACGCCAAAGCGCTCGCGCACCACGCGCTGGCCGTCGGCGATCGCCTTGCGCGTCTTCGGCTTCTCGCGGCGCTGCTTGTTCAGCATGCATTCGCTCTGCGCGATCAGCACCTTGGGGCCCTTGGCGCCGGTGGTCAGCGCTTCCTTGAGGGTGGCCTTCATCGCCTTCAGGTCATAGGTGCGGCGGATGGTGCGCACCCACTTGACGCCCACGCCCTTGACCGCGTCCTCGATGGCGTGGCCGGTGCTGCGGGTGTCGTTCAGCGCGGTCGAGGACAGAATGTCCTGCCCGCCGGTGGCCGAGGTGTAGCTGTTGTCGACCACGATGGTCAGGTTGTCGCTCTTGTTGAAGACTGCGTTGGCGATGCCGCTGGTCAGGCCGTTGTGCCAGAAGCCGCCATCGCCCATCACGGAGATGGCGCGCTTGCCGCCGGGCGCGTTCAGCGCCGCGGCGCTGGCGCTGCCCAGGCCGTAGCCCATGGTGGTGTTGCCCAGGTTGAACGGCGGCAGGATCGAGAACAGGTGGCAGCCGATGTCGGCGCTCACGTGGTGCTCGCCGATCTCGCGCTCGACCAGCTTCATCGCGGTGAAGATCGGGCGCTCCGGGCAGCCGGTGCAGAAGCCGGGCGGGCGCGCATGCACGCTCTCGTCGACCCGCTTCTGCGGTTCCAGCACTTCGGCAGCCACGGCATCGACGGTGGCGGCCGGCGCCTGCACCAGCGGGATCACTTTGCGTGCAGGCTTGGGTTCCGGCAGCGGCTCGATCTTGCCGTACTGCTCGAGGAAAGCGCGCAGGCCCTTGTGCACGGTCGCGGTGTTGTACTCGCCGGCCAGCGGCAGCAGGTCCTTGCCATGCAGTGTGGCAGTGGCGCCGGCCATGCGCAGGATGTTGGCGGCGTTCTGCTCGATAAAGTTGGGCTGGCCTTCTTCCAGCACCAGCACCGCGCGCTTGCCCGCGCAGAAGCGTTCCCACTCCGAATCGATCAGCGGGTAGGCCACGTTCATCACGTACAGCGGGATCTTCGACTCGCCGAACACATCGGCCAGGCCGAGCTGCTCCAGTGCGCGGATCAGCGTGTTGTAGCCGCCGCCCTGCACGGCGATGCCGATGTCGTCCATCTCGCCCTGGAAGAATTCATTGAGCTGGCGTTCCTCGATGAACTTCACGGCGGCGGGCCAGCGCTGCTTGATCTTCTCGTGCTCGTGCACAAAGCTCGCCGGGGGCAGCACGATGCGGCTGAGGTCGCGCGTAGGGTTCTCGAGCGCGTCCTGGATGGAGAACTTCGAGCGGCGGTTGTCGGAGGCCACGAACTGGCCATGTACGTGGCATGAGCGCACACGCAGCTGCAGCATCACCGGAGTATTGGACGCCTCGGACAAGTCAAAACCGTCCTTCACCGCCTGCACGATGCACGGCAGGTTGGGGCGCGGATCGAGCAGCCACATCTGCGACTTCATCGCAAACGCGTGGCTGCGCTCCTGCATGATCGAGGAGCCTTCGCCGTAGTCTTCGCCGACGATGATCAGCGCGCCGCCGGTGACCCCGCCCGAAGCCAGGTTGGCCAGCGCGTCCGATGCCACGTTGGTGCCCACGGTGGCCTTGAACGTGACCGCGCCGCGCAGCGGGTAGTTGACCGAGGCCGCCAGCGATGCAGCCGCGGTGGCTTCGCTCGCGCTGTTCTCGAAGCGGATGCCATGCTCGGCAAGGATGTCCTGCGCATCGGCCAGCACGTCCATCAGGTGCGAGATCGGCGAGCCCTGGTAGCCGGCGACGTAGGCGACGCCGGACTCCAGCAGCGCCTTCGTGACCGCGAGGATGCCCTCGCCGCTGAATACGTCGCCGGAACCCAGGCGCAATTTCTTGACTTCTTCGGCAAACGAACGCTCAGCCATGGCTTTTCTTCCTGACGCTCACGTTGGGGTGAGACGAATATAGTTTAAGCAGAAATATTTCCATAATCATATATATGCACGGAGCTCGAGGTCACGGGGACGGCTTCCGTGGAAGCCGAAGTCCCTCCTCAGGCCATCTATGCGTTGCTTTGCTGGCCGGCGCGGGCCACGATGACTGGTTGCCGTGCCGATGGCAGCAGCGCCACAGCCAGCGCAGCGGCAAGGCCGGCAATTGAGAACGTGATGAAGTTCCAGCCGAAACTCAGGCCTGAGCCGGCCACGTAGCCGCCGACGAGCGGGCCGCTCATGGCGCCGAAGCGCGCGAAGCTCAGGGCCCATCCTGTTGCCGCGGCCCGTGCGTGTGCCGGGTAGTAGCCGGCCAGATAGCCCGTAAGGATCAGGGATGCCGAGACGCTGCCCACGCCTGCCAGTGCGACCAGCAGGTAGTTGACGGCAACGGAGTTGCGGAACATCAGCGCGCCGATGGCGAGAGCGCCGATCAGGTAGAAAACCGCGACGGTGCCACGTGCGCCTATCCTGTCGGCCGCGCTGCCCAGGAAGAGGCCGCCTACCGCGGAAGCAAGGCTGAAGATAACCAGGAAGGAAAGGCTGGAGCCGAGGTCGTAGCCATTCTTGCGCATGATGGTCGGCAGCCACGTATTGAGGCCGTAGACCAGCAGCAAGCCGAAGAACAGTGCGATCCAGAAGCACGCCGTCGCACGTAGCTGCTTGCGGGCGAACATGCTCGACATCACGTCGCGCCAGGTGGCGCGGGCGGCGCTGTTGGCGGGCCGGGCTTGTGACGGCAGCCGGCCATTGCCAGTGCGATCGGCCAATGCCTGCGCTTCATCGATTCGCCCTTGCCCCACCAGGTACTCCAGCGACTCGGGCAGCAGCCACGCCATCAGCGGTATCAACACCATGGGCACGGCACCCAGGCCAATCACGCCACGCCAGCCAAGACTGGGCAACAGCCACATCGCAATGAGCGCGGCGCAAAGGATGCCCACGGAATACCCCGAGTACATGAGCCCATAGTTGAAGCTGCGGCGGTGCGGCGGGGAGTACTCGATGGTCAGGGCGGCGGCGACGGGAATGACGCCACCGAGGCCGAGCCCGCCGATGAATCGCAGGATGCCGAAGGTGGCGGGCGTCGGCGCACAGGACGCCCCCAGCATGGTCAGCGAGAACAGGGAAACGCAGAGCAGCAGCATGCGGCGGCGGCCGATCATCTCGCTCAGCGTGCCGATCAGGAAGGCGCCAAAGAACATGCCGACCAGGGCATAGCTGCTGAGGGCACCGAGTTCCAGCGGCGTCAGGTTCCAGTTGCGGTCGTCGGCAAGTGTGGGCAGTACCGCTCCCATGACGCCGACGTCATAGCCTTCAAAGAGAATCGCAAGGAAGCATACGAAAAGTACGGTATAGGTCGCGCGAGAAGCGGGGCGCCAGGGCTGAGCGGTGCCAGCTGGGGTCATTGTCTGTCTCCTGATGGGTGGCGGATGGTGAACCGGAGAAGCCGCCAGGGAACCTGTTTCGCGCGATCGTCGCCACGCGCTCGTTGCCGTTCCACATAGTTTAGGCATAAACATATGATTGTGGAAATATTTTTTTTGGGCGACCAAGAAAATCTGATCGGCGCCTCGAAGGGAGGCGCCGGGCTCCTGCTAGAACTTGTGGCGCAGGCCCAGCCCGAAGGTGTTGCCCGGATTCAGGTCGGTCACCTTGTCATAGCGCCAGGCGGCATAAAGATCAGTGCGCTTGGAGAACGGGTAGTCGTAGGCCAGCGTGGTGGTATCGCGGCGGGCCGAGCCCAGCGTCTCGTTGCCGCCCTGCCAGGTACGCACCCACGTTGCCATCAGCGAGCCCGGTCCCAGCGGCGCGCTCGCGCCCACCTGCATGGTGCGGTTGCGCTGGCGGCTCAGCGCGCTGAAGCTGTTGTCCGACTGCGCGTACTGGCCGAACAGCTTGACCACCTTGAAGTCATAGGACAGGCCGGCCAGGTAGGCCATCTGGTAGCTGGCGCCGCTGGCCGCGAATTCCGGCGCATTGACCCCCGCCCGCTGCACCGCCAGCGTGGCGCCAAAGTTGCCGTTGAAGTAGGTGGCATTGCCGCCGTAGTTCTGCTTGCCCTGGTGGCCGGCGCTCTCGCCGGTCGAGTAGATCGCATTGAAGCGCAGCCCGCCGAAACCGGGGCTCTGGTACAGCACTGAGTTGTCCCAGGCGGTGTCACCTGCGACCGAGTTGCCGACCGGCGAGCCAGGCGGCGTGGTGTAGGCATGCAGGAACATCGGCGAGAACACGGCCGAATCCGCCACCGGGTTGAACAGCAACATCGACACGAACCACGGCGTGGTGTTGCGGCCGAGCTTGATCGCGCCGAAACTTCCGTTCAGGCCAACATAGGCATTGCGCCCGAACATGACGTCGCCGTCGAAGCGGCCGACCTTGCCATTGTCCGTGCGGAAAAAGCTCTCCAGCGTGAACTCGGCGTTCAGGCCGTTGCCGAGCGCTTCCTGCCCGCCAATGCCCCAGTACGAGGTGGTCAGGCCGGAACTGTCGACGACCGCAGTGCTGTGCGCATCGCCACTGGCGCGCACGGAGCCGGCAAAGGCGTCGATGGTGCCGTAAAGCTGCACGGCGCTCTGGGCATGTGCGGCGCCGGAGGCGAGGCTGCCGGCGGCCGCCGCGGCGGCCAGGATCCTGCGTTGGTGCTTCATTTGTCTTCTCTTCCTCTCTCTTCTTTTGTGGACGTCCGCGGCCTGTCAGGTGGCCGTGATCGCCAGTACCCGCAACGGACTGCCCGACCCGTTCTGGATCTTCAGCGGTGCCGCCACGATCAACGCGCCGGTAGGCGGCAACTGGTCCAGGTTCTTCAGGCATTGCAGGCCGTACTTGTTCGCGCCGTGCGTCAGCGTGTGGCACGGGTATGGCAGCGGCCACGCGTACGACTGGCCGGCATCGGTGTTGATGGTTTCGACGCCGAAGCCGTGGACGTTGCGCTCATGGATCAGCCATTCGACCGCAGCCTGTTCCGGGCCGGGAGTATGGGCACCGTCCTCGCGCAGGCCGAGGAACTCGGCGGGGTCGGTCTTCTTGCTCCAGTCGGTGCGCAGCAGCACCCAGGCACCGGCGGGAATGCGGCCGTGTTCGGCTTCCCAGCGCTGCAGGTGCGACACCGTCAGCACCCAGTCGGGGTTCTGCGCCACTTCAGCGCTGGCATCGACCACTACCGCGGGGGCAATGAAGTTGGCCGGGTCGATGGTGTCCACGGTGTTGTTGGCGTGGTCCTTGCCCGAGATCCAGTGCACCGGCGCGTCGAAATGCGTGCCGGTATGCTCGCCGCAGGAGAAGTTGTTCCAGTACCAGCCCGGTCCCTTGTCGTCATACTGGCTGATGCGCTCCATCTTGAACGCCCACACCTGCCCGAATTCGGGGGGCAGCACCAGCGCGGGGAAGTCCGGCGACAGGGTCTGAGTCAGGTCGATAATCTTTGCCTTGCCGCTGGAAAGGTCCGCGGCAAGCTGTTGCACGGTGTTGCTCATGGTGTCTCCTTGTTGTGTGCGCCGTGTCAGGCCGACGCGTGTGCCAGCCGCGTGTACCGCCCCTGCCAGTAGAGCAGCGGCGCCGGGGCCTGCTCGGCCACGTGTACCGCCCGCACCCGCCCGATGATCAGGATGTGCCCGTGGCGCTCCAGCAGTTCCTCCGCCTCGCAATCCATGGCCACCACGGCATCGGCCAGCACCGGGGCGCCGTCGCGGGTGAGCTGGGTCCAGGCGTCGCCGCCGTAGCGCGCGGCGCCGGCCTCGCCGCCAAAGCCGGTGAAGCGCTGCGCGATCGCCTGCTGCTCCACGCGCAGCAGGTTCACGCCGAAGCGCCGCGTGCTCTGCAGCAGCCCGGCCGACGAGCTGGTCGCCTTCATCGACGCCACCACCATCGGCGGCTCGGCCGAGAACGACGACACGGAGGTCGCGGTGAAGCCGCTGCGCTCTTCGCCTTCGGCCACCGTCACCACGGTCACCGCGCCGGCGAAGCCACGCATCGCCTGCTTGAACTGCTGCTGCAGCGCAGCCAGCGGGTCGTGCTTACTGGCCGCCATTTTTCGACCCTCCGGGCTGGCGCAGGCCGCGTGCCTCCAGGATCGGCAGTACCGTGTCGCGGAAGTACGGGAACTCCTTCACGTAGTCGACGAACGACAGCGTGGTGCCCTTGAAGCCGGCTTCGGCCAGCGCGCAGATGCCGTCGGCCACCTGCTCGGGCGTGCCCACCAGCGGGAAGCCGCCGTGGCCGGCCGCCATGCGGTCGCGGATCAGTGCCAGCAGGTCGTGCGGGAACGACTGCGCGTTGGCAAACTGCAGCGCCACCAGGTTGTCCACCGCGGCCCAGTCGGCGTTGTCCTGCGCAAAGTGGCGCAGATAGTCGCGCGCTTCCTGCTCGGTCGGGCGGCACACCACGTGCGAGAAGGTCAGCACTTGCACTGGCTTGTCTGCCGCACGGGCCTTGGCTTTCAGCTCGGCCACTTCCACTTTGGAACGCGCGAGGTCGATCGCCGGCGTGAACAGGAAGTTGGCGTTCTGGATGGCGAAGTCGCGGCCTTCGCCGGAACCCGCGGCGTTCAGGATCGGCGGGCGCTCGCCGTGCCACGGCTTGGGCAGGCCGTAGATGCCCTTCAGGTGGAAATTCTCGCCGTCATAGTTGAAGGCGCCGTCGCGCTCCCAGATCTGCTTGATGACGTCGAACCACTCCTGCGCATAGCTGTAGCGCTTGTCGTGGCCGGCGGCCAGCGGCAGGCCCAGGGCTTCGTACTCGGGGCGGTTCCAGCCCGCCACGATGTTCAGGCCCGCGCGGCCCTGGCCGATCTGGTCCAGCGTCGCGATCTGCTTGGCCACCACCGCCGGGTGGTTGGCCGCGGTGTGGATGGTCGCGAATACCGTCAGGTTCTTGGTCTGCGCCAGCAACCCGGCAGCCCACGTGATCGTTTCCAGCACCGAGCCGTGGAAGTCGGTCTCGCCGCCGTAGCCGATCCAGCGCGCGATCGGCAGCATGAAGTCGATACCGGCGTCGTCCAGCATCCGGGCCAGCTTCGCGTTGTTTTCCCACGAGTTGTCCCAGCGCTCGCCGATCTTGGTTACCGACATGCCACCCGAGCAATTGGTCGCAAACGTGCCCAGTACAAAGTCCTTCGTGTTCAGAATTTTTCTCATGCGTATCTCCCGGCCAAGTAGAATCCCTGAAGCAGGCGCCGCACACGGATAATGCGGCGCCCGTACTGCCCTGATAAACCCACGCACGCAACGTGCGTCGAGCTGACAATGCCCAAGACCTCGAGTAACTCCACGCCATCCGCGAAAATCGACCGCACTGCCGAGCAACATCGCTGGCACCTGGCGACGGATGATTTCAGCGTCGAGATCACCGACCTCGAATACGCCGTCATGCGGGTTTATCAGTCGTTCCTGCGGTGGCAGTCCGAATGCCTGGCTGCCGTGACCGGTATTACGCTGAGCGGGCAGGAAAATACCCTGCTGCACATCATCCGGATGCACGAACGGCCCAAGACCATCAAGGACCTGCTGCACATGACCAATCGCCAGGATGTGCCCAACATGCAATATGAGTTGCGCAAGCTGCTCAAGGCCGAACTGGTCGACAAATACGGCAGCGCACGCACGGGCATTTACTACTTCGCCACTGACGAAGGCATAAGGGTGTGCGACGAATTCGCCCGCTTGCGGCGCGAGACATTGCTCGAGACCGCGCAAGGCGAATTCGGCCCTAAATCCGGCGCCCTAAAGGCGGCCGGACAGCTGGAACAACTGGAAAAGGTCTACGAGATCGCGACGCGCGAAATCGCAACCTATCACCGCCGTCGCTAGAAAGAGTGGTTTTGGAAACTCATCGGGGGCGCTGTCTCCTGGTGGCGCGTGACGTATCGCGCGCATCGAATAAATAATCAAATAAAAGATTTATTTGATTCAAATGTAGCGCACTGCCGCGGGCTTCGCCAAGGCTTTTTGCCCTAGGGAAAACACCAAGTGGGATGGCCCTGGCGGCTCGCCGTCATGGGAGCTGTCTGGCCCGACGATTAGCCGAAGGTAGGAACTACCTGTTGAGGAAAGCTGCTGGAAGGGGTCTTGTCGCAATAATTTCGCGACCGGCGGGGGGCTGGACCTGGCGGCGCTCGTTGCCCGATAGGGTGGGGGTGTGCGGGAGTGGCGGCATGCCCGCTGGCGTGCCGCCTGGGTGCTTTTGCGCTCAGTCCACCTGCGCGCCCGATGCCTTCACGATGCGGGCCCACTTGTCCATGTCGGACGCCAGCATCTTGCTGAACTGCTGCGGCGTGCCCGTCATGACTTCGGCGCCCTGTGCCGCTAGCTTGTCGCGCAGGGTCTTGTCCGCCAGGATCTCCTGCATGGCCTGGCCAAGCTTTTGCGTCACGTCCTTCGGCGTGCCCTTGACCGCGAACAGGCCGACCCAGAGGTCGCCGCTATAGCCGGGCACGGTTTCGCTGATCGCGGGAATGTCCGGCGCGAACGGCGAGCGCTTGGCGGAGCTGACGCCGAGCGCGCGCACCTTGCCCGCCTTGATATGGGCCAGCACTGACGGCAGGCTGGCGAAGGCCAGCGGCACCTGGTTGCCCAGCACATCGTTCAGCGCTGGCGCGACGCCCTTGTAGGGCACGTGTTCGAGCTTGATGCCGGCCATGCTGTTGAGCATCTCGCCCAGCAGGTGGTTCAGCGTGCCATTGCCGGCGGAGGCATAGCGGTAGTAGTCCGGGCTAGCCTTGGCCATCGCGATCAGTTCGGGCAGCGACTTGGCGGGGAAGGCGGGATTGGCCACCAGCACGTTCGGCACGCTCGCCACCGGGGCGATCGGCTCGAAATCCTTGACCGGGTCGAACGGGATGCTGCGGTACAGTGACGGGTTGATGGCCTGCGTGCTGCTGATGGTCATCAGCAGCGTGTAGCCGTCCGGGGCGGTGCGGGCCGCTGCCTGGGTGCCGATATTGCCGCCGGCGCCCGGGCGGTTTTCCACCACCACCTGCTGGCCGAGCCGTTGCGACAGGGTCGCGGCGACCAGGCGCGCGACGATATCGTTGGTGCCGCCCGGCGCCTGCGGCACGATCATCTGGATGGGCTTGGACGGATAGGGATCGGCGGCGAGGGCCCTGGCGCTGAACAGCGGCAGGCAGGCGGCCAGGGCAGCGGCGGCTGCCAGGGCGCGGCGGGTGCGTTGCATGGTGTCTCCTGGAGTTGCGGGGCCGTGAATGCCGGCCCAGGCTGGTGGCAACTCTAGCCGACTGCTGCGCCGGCGTGAAATTCAATCGCCGACTACGGGCATAAGTTTTATTGATCGGCTGCAGGCGGCGGAATGAGCGGCGGCTTGAGCGACCCGCCCGCCGCAATGCGTTCGGCCACCAGTTCGCGCAGCACCTCCGCCACGGCCTCGGCCGCGCTGGTGCGCGGCAGCGCGCGTGGCCAGCACAGCGACAGCGTGCGGCGCAGTTCCGGCACGATCAGGTGCCGCGGCACTTCGCTGTCCGCGTCGGACAGCGACGACGCGGGAAGGATGGTGCAGGCCAGGCCCTCGCGCGCGGTCGCTAGCAGGAAGGGCAGCGAATCCAGGTCGGCCACCACGTTCAGCGGCACGCCGGCCTGCGCGAAGGCAAGCTCGACCACTTCGCGCAGGCCCTGCGAGCCGCTTGGCAGCACGAGTGGCAGCTCGCCCAATGCCTTGATCGCGACCGTAGCGCCTTCCGCACCGGCCTGCGCCCGAGGCTTCGCTTGCGCCTTTGTGCGCCCGCGCGTCACGGGAAGCGTTCCGACCAGGTATAGCGATTCGCTCGCCAGCCGCTCCAGTTCCACCGCGCGCGACGGCACATCGCGGAACAGGATGGCGAAGTCCAGCCGGTTGTGGTCCAGCAGCTCCGAGATATAACCGCTCATGCTCTCGAACAGCTGCAGCCGGATTTGCGGATAGCGGGCGCGCACGGCGCGGATCAGCGGCATGCCGAATGCCGCTGCCGCCGTGGTGGGCAGGCCGATGGCAACCATGCCGGTGACATCCGTGCCCGCCACCCGGGCCTCGGCGCCTGCGATCTCCACCTGCCGCAGGATATTGCGGGCGTGGCGATAGAGCGTGCGGCCGGCTTCCGTGGGCCTGACGCCCATGGCGCCGCGGTGGACCAGCGGCACGCCCAGCTCTTTTTCCAGCGCCGCCAGCTGCTGGCTGAGTGCGGGCTGCGCCACGCAGACCACTTCGGCTGCCCGCGTCAGGCTGCCCTGGTCGACGATGGCGATGAAATAGCGCATGGCGCGCAGGTCCAAGGCAGGCTCCGGGAGAATTCCAAAGTATTCATTTTACTTATGATCCCCTCGGCAATCGGTATTTCCCAGGTGCGGCGCGCTCCGGTAGATTGCCGTCAGGACATTGCGCAAAACCGGATACCACCATGCCCCATCCCCTCGAAGGCATCACCGTCGTTTCCCTGGAGCAGGCGATCGCGGCCCCGTTCTGTACCCGCCAGCTGGCGGACCTGGGCGCGCGCATCATCAAGATCGAGCGGCCTGGCAGCGGCGACTTTGCCCGCGCCTACGACACGCGCGTGCGCGGCTTGTCTTCGCACTTCGTCTGGACCAACCGCTCCAAGGAGAGCCTCACGCTCGACGTCAAGCACGCCGCGGCCGCCCCCGTGCTGGCCGGACTGCTCGAACGCGCGGACGTGCTGGTGCAGAACCTCGCGCCCGGCGCGGCCGCGCGCCTGGGCCTGGACTTCGACAGCCTGAGCGAAAAGTACCCGCGCCTGATCGTGTGCGATATCTCGGGCTATGGCAGCGACGGCCCGTACCGCGACAAGAAGGCCTACGACCTGCTGGTCCAGAGCGAGTCCGGCTTTGTCTCCGTGACCGGCACGCCGGAGGACGGCGTCAAGGCCGGTGCCTCGGTGGCCGATATTGCGGCCGGCATGTATGCCTATACCAATATCCTGGCCGCGCTGCTCGAACGCGGCAAGACCGGGCGCGGCAAGCGCATCGATATCTCGATGCTGGAATCGATGGTGGAGTGGATGGGCTTCCCGCTCTACTACGCCTTCGATGGCGCCGAGCCGCCGCCGCGCGCGGGTGCGGCACATGCCACCATCTATCCCTATGGCCCGTTTCCGACCGGCGATGGCAAGACCGTGATGCTGGGACTGCAGAACGAGCGCGAGTGGGTCGTGTTCTGCGAGGCAGTGCTGGGCGAACCCGATCTCGCCACGCATCCCGACTTTGCCAGCAACAGCCTGCGCAACCAGAACCGCGCGGCGCTGCGCGCGCGCATCGTCGACAGCTTCTCGGGCCTGACCGCCGCCGAAGCGGTCGACCGGCTGGAGGCCGCCAGGATCGCCAATGCGCGCGTCAACACCATCGCTGACGTATGGGATCACCCCCAGCTGGCGGCGCGCCAGCGCTGGCGCCAGGTCGACACGCCGGTGGGTCCCGTGCCGGCGTTGCTGCCGCCGGGCATGACCGAGGCACGCATGGACCCGATTCCGTCGCTCGGCGCAAACACCGATGCCATCCTCGCCGATCTGGGCCAGACCGCGGCGCAGATTGCCGCGTTGCGCTCAGCCAGCGCAGTCTGAAAGGAGCGCCATGCCGATCGCCAATCCGCGCAGCTACCTGTTTGTCCCGGCCTCGCGTCCGGAGCGCATCGCCAAGGCGATAGTCTCCGGCGCCGATGCCGTCATCGTCGACTTCGAGGATGCGGTCGCGCCCGCCGACAAGGGGCAGGCCCGCGACGGACTTGGCGCCCCATGGGCGGCGCTTTGCGCGCAGGCATCGGCAGCCGGCGTCGCCATGCTGGTGCGCATCAACGGGGCCGATACCGCGTACTACGAAGACGATCTCGCCTGGTGCCGCGCGCAGGGTGTCTCGGAAATCGTGCTGCCGAAGGCTGATCCGGCCGGCGTCCATGCGCTGGCTGCGGCATTGCCCGGTGTGCGCTGTTTCCCGCTGGTCGAGAACGCCGCCGGCTTTGCCGGCTTACGCGAGCTGGCCCGTGCCGGCGGCGTGGTCCGGCTGCTGTTCGGCAGCATCGATCTGATGTTCGATCTCGACGTGCAGGACGACGGCGAAGCGTTGCACCACTTTCGCAGCCGGCTGGTGCTTCATTCCCGCGCGGCGGGTTTGCCCGCGCCCGTGGATGGCGTTTGCACCGCAATCGGCGATGACGCCGCACTTGCCGCGGAAACGCGCCGCGCCCGGGCCTTCGGCTTTGGCGCCAAGCTGCTGATCCACCCGGGCCAGGTCCGCGGCGTGCACGACGGCCTGGTGCCGTCGGCCGATGAACGGCACTGGGCCGTGCGTGTCATGGCCGCGGCCGCCGCTGCCGATGGCGCCGCGGTGGCGGTGGACGGCAAGATGGTGGACCGTCCGGTGCTGGAGCGCGCGCGCCGGATCTTGTCCGGCGCTTAGTGTCCTGTATCCGCAGATACCTTGCCATGAAATCGCCCAGTTGGCCGCCATGCGTCGTTGCTCGTCGTTGCTCGTCGTTGCCATAGCTATGGCTATGGCGCCTCCTCGCGCCTAGCCTGACAGCCAACTGGACGATTTCATTTTGGCAAGCTATCTGCGGAACAGGACACTAGTCCGCCACCGTCAGTCCAGCCGCTTGCCCGCCGTCTCCGGCACCATCGCCAGCCCGACCAGCGAAATCAGGCCGCAGCCGATCACATACAGCGCCGGGGCGCTGGCGTTGCCGGTCAGTTCGATCAGCCAGGTGGCGATCAGCTGCGCGAAGCCGCCGAACACCAGCACGCCGATGCAATAGACTACCGACAATCCGCTGGCGCGGATGCGGCGCGGGAACAGCTCGGTGATCAGCACCACGGACGGCACCACGTTCAGCACCAGCGGCAGGGCCAGCATCGCGACCACGGCCAGCAGCGTGCCGAGCGACGGCCGTGCGTTGAGCAGCAGGAAGGCGGGGTAGACCAGCACCAGCATCGCCACGCGCGACCACAGGATGGCGGGCTTGCGGCCGATGCGGTCGGACAGCCTGCCGGCATACGCGGACAGCCCCACCTGCACCAGCGCGGCGACGCAGCCGGCGGCCATGCTGAGCCCGAGCGGGATCTTCAGCACCGTCACCGCGTAGCTGGTCATGTAGTGCAGCACGATATAGGTGGCGGAGGTGCCGCCGATGGTCACCAGCACGCCGGCCACCACCACGCGGCCGTGTCCGCGGAAGATTTCAGTCAGGCCTGCACGTTCATGGCCCGGCGCGCCGGCGGCCGGCGCTTCGGCGGTTTCTTCCAGGTGACGGCGGATATAGAGGCCGAGCGGGATCACCAGGATGCCGATGGCGAACGGCACGCGCCAGCCCCAGCTTTGCAGGGCGTCAGGCGAGAGCCCGTTGGTCAGCGACAGCCCGACCACCGCCCCCAGCAGCACGCTCACGCCCTGGCTGAACAGCTGCCAGCTGCCGTAGTAGCCGCGGGAATGGTCGTCGGCGTACTCCATCAGCAGCGCCGTGGAGGCCCCGACCTCGCCGCCCAGCGCAAAGCCCTGCAGCAGCCGCGCCAGCACGATCAGCAGCGGCGCGGCCAGCCCGGACTGCGCATAGGTGGGCGTGACCACGAACAGCAGCGAGCCCAGCCCCATCAGCCACAGCGTCAGCGCCATGGCCGGCTTGCGCCCCACGCGGTCCGCATAGAGCCCGATCAGCAGGCCACCGAGCGGGCGCGCGACAAAGCCCACGCCAAACGTGGCCAGCGACAGCATCAGCTGGCCGAAGCTGCCGGTCACGGGAAAGAACAGCTTGCCAATCAGTACCGCGAAGAAGCTGTAGACGGTGAAATCGTAGAACTCCAGGCCGTTGCCAATGGTGATGGCTGCGATCACGCCACGGCGCGGTGCGGCGCGGCTGGCCGGGGGCGCGGCATAAGCGCCGTCCAGCGGCTGCGCGGGCAGGGAAGTGGGCATTCGGTGTCTCCGTGGGTGGGGTGGCGCCGGCCTTGGGGCCGGTCATTGTCGACGGCGGAGCGTGGCTCAGCGCAGGTAGCGCTCGACCAGCTTGATCCAGTAGGTGGCCGCAAGCGGCAGGCAGGCGTCGTTGAAGTCGTAGCCGGGGTTGTGCACCATGCAGCCGCCCTCGCCATCGCCATTGCCGACGATCAGGTAGCAGCCCGGGCATTCCTGGAGCATGAAAGAGAAATCCTCGCTGCCGGTCAGCGGCACCATGTTGTCGATCAGGCCGTCCTCGCCCAGCCATTCACGCGCGACCTCGCGCGCCATCTCGGTCGTGGCGGGGTCGTTGACCAGCACCGGGTAGCGGCGGTCGTAGTGGACCTCGGCGCTGGCGCCGAAGCTTTCGGCCTGGGCATGCGCCAGCGCGGTGATGCGTGCCTGCAGCAGGTCGCGCACCTCGGCCTTCAGCGCGCGCACCGACAGGCGCAGCTCGGCGCTCTCGGGGATCACGTTGGGCGCCTTGCCGGCCTCGATCGCGCCGACGGTCACGATGGCCATGTCGAGCGGGTTCACATTGCGCGCCACCACCGACTGCAAGGCCATCACCATCGACGCGCAGGCCACCACCGGATCGACCGCCCGCTGCGGCACCGCGCCGTGGCCGCCGCGTCCGGTGACGCGGATCGTGACAGTATCAGACGAGGCCATGAACGGCCCGCCCAGGAAGCCGAACTTGCCGGTCGGGTGGCCGGGCATGTTGTGCAGCGCGAACACCGCATCGCAGGGGAACAGGCGGAACAGGCCGTCCCGGATCATCTCGCGCGCGCCGCCCATGCCTTCCTCGGCCGGCTGGAAGATGACGTGCAGCGTGCCGCGGAAAGGCTTGTGCTCGGCCAGGTAGCGGGCCGCGGCCAGCAGCGTGGCGGTGTGGCCGTCATGGCCGCACGCATGCATCTTGCCATCGATCTTGCTGGCATACGGCAGGCCCGTGGCTTCGCGGATCGGCAGCGCATCCATGTCGGCGCGCAGGCCGATGGCGCGGCCTTCGCCGTGACGCAGCGTGCCTACCACGCCGGTTCCGCCCAGGCCGCGATGCACGGCATAGCCCCAGGCCTGCAGGCACTCCGCCACCAGGTCGCTGGTGGCGAATTCCTCGAAGCCGAGCTCGGGATAGGCGTGGATGCGGTGACGCAGGTCCACCATCTCGGCTTCGATGGCGCGGATGCCGGGCAGGACGGGATCGGGGTGCATGGGGTCTCCGGAGGCTTTGTCGGGGGATTGCGTGGGCCGATCTTATGCAGGGCCCGCGCGTGCCGATAGCCGCAATACTGTTATCCTGACAACCATTGGTTGTCACCAGTTCGAACCGCCATGACGATGAAACTCCACCAGATCCAGGCGCTGGTCGCCGTTGCCGACGCCGGCAGTATCCGCGCCGCCGCCCGGTTGGTCGGGCTGTCGCAGGCGGCGGTCACCAAGGCGCTGCGCGAGCTGGAAAGCGAGGCGCGGCTGCCCTTGCTGTCGCGTACCGCCAGCGGCGTGGCGCTGACCGAGGCGGGGCAGCGCATGCTGGGCCACGCCCGGCTGGTGGTCGGGCAGCTCGCCCGCGCCAGTGAAGAACTGGCCACGCTGCGCGGCGAAGGGGTGGGGCGGCTGAGCATCAGCGTCACGCCCTGGGTCATGCTGACCTTCCTGCCGCGCGTGCTGCTGCGCTTTCGCGAACGCATGCCGGGCGTGCAGGTGGAGATCTTCGAAGGCCTGACCGCGGTGGCCTTGCCCCGCTTACGCGAAGGCACGCTGGACTTTGCCGTGGGGCCGTTCACGGCGGCGATGTCCACGCAGGAATTCGAGTGCGAGCCGCTGCTTGCCTACACCTCGTGTGTGATCGCGCGGCGCGGGCACCCGTGCGCGGATGCGCGGTCGCTGCACGGACTGCTGGAGCAGGACTGGGTCGTCAACTACACCGCGGCCAGCTACGAGTCCTTTATGCGCAACCTGTTCTGGCAGCATGAAGCCCGCATCGACCCGGCGCGGCTGCATTGCGCGCACTCCACCGCGCTGCTGCTGGAGTTGATCCGCAATGCCGGCATGATCAGCTATTGCCCGCGGCCGCTGTTGCTGACCGAGTCGATGCGCGGCTGGGTCCACGTCTTTGCGCTGGCCGAGCAGTTCGAGACCAGCCGGCTCGGCGTCATCACGCGCCACAACGCGGTGCGCAGCCCTGCGGCGCAGTGCTTCACCGACTGCCTGCTGCAGGAAATCCGGCGCCGCGCGCGCTCGGCGGCGCAGAAGGACAGTGAGTTGTTCGACGAGCTGGAAGTCCTGTACTGACCGCCCAGGGGCTCGCGACTGCCCCGGAAAAGAAAATCGGCCCCATGGGGGCCGATCAGTCAGAGTGCGACGGGATCAGGCAGCTTCTTTCAGTTCAGCCAGCGCACGCCGGCCCGCGACCAGTTGCTGCGCAACTTCGGCCACGCGGGCACCCAGGTGCTCGGCGGTGCGCAGGTCGGCCAGCGGCGGCACCACGTCGGCGCTTTCATCGGCGTTGGACTGCGCGGCGGCGCCCAGGAAGAAGCCGTGGCGGTTCAGCGAGTCCTCGGTCGACTTGGAGTTGTTGTGGCCCGGGGGCAGGCCCAGGTTGACCCAGTGCATGCCGTGCTGCGCCGCGAAGATCGCGATCTGCTGCAGCGTGGCCAGCTTGTCGCCGGAGCGCGAGGCCGCGTTGGTGAAGCCGGCCGCGACCTTGTTGGCCCACTTGCCGCCCTTGGCAAAGACATTGCGCGAGGTGGCGTCCATGAAACCCTTGAACTGTGCCGAGGCGCTGCCCATGTAGGTCGGCGCGCCGAAGATGATGGCGTCCACCTGCTCCAGCGTGTCCCAGTGCTGGTCGATGTCCTCGACCGGAATCAGCAGGCTTTCAGCGCCTGCGACATTGCCGGCCCCGCGCGCAACGGCCTGGGCCTGCTTGGCGGTGTGGCCGTAGCCGCTATGGTAGACGATGGCGATGCGGGTTTGTGCGGTGGTCATGATGGTGGATCCCTTGGTAGTTGCGGAAATCTGAATACCCTTATGCTGCATCGCGTGATGGACTGGTGCGGTTGCGGCGGGTGATGAAAGCAGTGTAGAGAGCCATGGAATTGGTTGCGTGAGCGTCCATGCAATCAGTTGTTGAATTTTTCTGAACATCTGGAATCCGGTTTCGGCATGGTCTCTTCCGCGGGTTTTCCCCGCAGCCGCGCGCGTGACAATAGTGCTGTCGGCACGATAAAGTTGCGACACATTCACCTGTGCCCGGCGCCCCCGTCCTCCGCGCCAGAACCCGCAACCGCTTCCGATCCCCATGAAACCAGGCGGCAGGCAGATTTTGGCGGTCCGGCAGCAGCGCCGTTCCGGTATCCCCCGCATCCCGTTCGCGAACCGCTCCGCGCTGGCGTTGGCCGCGCTGATCCTTGCCAGCACCGGCGCGCGTGCCGCCGACCCGCCCGGCACGGCAGTGGCCGCTGCCACTGCTGAAACGCTGCCCGACGTGGTGGTCAGCGCCACCCGCGGCGAGCAGCGCCGCTTTGATGCGCCGGCGGCGGTGGACAGCGTGCCGGTCGGTCCGCTGCGCAGCGCCACGCCGCTGGTGAACCTGTCCGAGGTGCTGGCCGGCGTGCCGGGCGTGGCGGTGCGCGACCGGCAGAACTACTCGCAGGACCTGCAACTTGCGGTGCGTGGCTTTGGCACGCGCTCTACCTTCGGCGTGCGCGGCGTGCGCCTGTATGTCGACGGCATCCCGGCCACCATGCCGGACGGGCAGGGCCAGGCTTCCACTGCCGACCTTGCCAACGCCAGCCGCGTCGAGGTGCTGCGCGGCCCGTTTGCGCAGATGTATGGCAATGCGTCGGGCGGCGTGGTGCAGGTGTTCACGCCCGATCCGCCCAAGGATGGCTTCAGCGGGCGCGCGTCGACGGGGTTCGGCTCGGATGGCCAGTGGCAGGCGGGCATCGCGCTGGCCGGCGGCAACGACCGGCTCGGCGGCTCACTCAATGCCTGGACCTACCAGACCGACGGCTACCGCGACCACAGCGCGGCGCGCCGCTACCAGCTCAATGCCAAGGTCGTGGCGCAGCCGGCCAGCGGCACGCGCGTGACCGGCCAGTTCAACTATTTCAACCAGCCGCTGGCGCAGGACCCGCTGGGGCTCACGCGTGCGCAGGCCGATGCCAACCCGCGCCAGGCGGTGCCCGCGGCGACCCAGTTCGATACCGGCAAGAATGTCGAGCAGACCCAGGCCGGCGTGGTGGTGGACCACCAGCTGACCGGGACCGACAGCTTGTCGGCACGCCTGTACGGCGGCACGCGCAACCTGTACCAGCGGCTGGGCCTCAGCGGTGCCGCGCCGAATTCGGCCGGCGGCATCGTCGACCTGGACCGCACCTACGGCGGCGCCGCGCTGTCGTGGAGCCGGCGCGCCACCACCGCCGCCGGCCTGCCGCTGCTATGGAGCGCCGGGCTCGAAGCCAACGGCATGCGCGATGGCCGCAACGGCTACGTCAACCAGAACGGCACGCAGGGCGCGCTGCGCCGCGACGAGACCAATACCGCGACCGACCTTGGCGCCTTTGCGCAGTTCGACTGGAGCTTCCACTCGGCGTGGCAACTGGTGGGCGGCGTGCGCGCCAGCCGGGTGCGGCTTGGCATTGACGACCACTTCATCAATGCGGCCAGCCCCGACGACAGTGGCAGCGCGACCTACAGCAACGTCAGCCCCGTGCTTGGCGTGGTGTGGCACGCGCTCGATTCCCTCAACGTCTACGCCAACCTCGGCCGCGGCTTCGAGACACCGACGCTGACCGAAGTCGCCTACGGCCCAGGCGGCGTCGGCAGCAACCTGGGGCTGCAGGCCTCTACCAGCCGCCAGGGCGAGATCGGCATCAAGTGGCAGGCGGCGGGGCAGCGGCTGGAGGCGGCGCTGTTCGATGCCGACAGCCACGACGAAGTGGTGCCCCAATCGAACAACGCCGGGCGCACCGTCTACCAGAATGTCAGCGGCGTGCACCGGCGCGGCTTTGAACTGGGCTGGCGCGGCGGCTTCCTCGGCGAGGTGGGCACGCCGGGCAAGGGCGGCGGCGGCCGTATCGAGGCAGGACTGGCCTATACCTGGCTCGATGCTTACTTCGGCGACAGCTTCGTCAACGCGCAGGGCCAGACCGTGGCAGCCGGCAACCGCCTGCCCGGCACCGCGCGCCACAGCCTGGGCGCGGACCTGTCATGGCGGCCGGCAGCGCCGCTGACGCTGGGGGCCGAGATGCGCGTGGACAGCCGCGTCTACGCCGACGACCTCAACACGCAGGCCGCGCCCGGCTATGCGGTCTTCAACCTGCGCGCCGGCTATGAGTTCCGCATCGGCCCGACCCGGCTCTACGTCTTCGGCCGCATCGACAACCTCACCGACCGGCGCTATATCGGCTCGGTGATCGTCAACGAGGCCAACGGGCGGTATTTCGAACCCGCGCCCGGGCGCCGCTTCTTCCTGGGCCTGCGCGCCGCCCTTTGAGAGTGGCTAGCTCCTGACCAGCAGCACCGGGCAGTGCGCGTGGGCAAGGACTCGCCTGGCCACCGAGCCGATGATGGCATCCAGGAAGCCGCCGCGGCCGTGCGAACCCATCACGATCAGGCTGGCGCCAATGCTGCCCGCGTACTCGACGATGCGCGCCGGCGCGAAGCCGACGACGCCATGGCACTCGAAAGCGATACCGGCCTCGCCCAGGATGCTGGCCACGGACTGCATCGCCTTGTCGTTCTGTTCGCGATGCCAGGCATCGAGGGTGTGCCGGTCGATGAAGGTCTTGATGTCGCCAGCCACATCCGGCTCGCAGTGCATCACGTGCACCACGAAGTCGCGGCTGAACAGGGGATTCTGTACCAGGTAGCGCGCGGCCGCGTCGCTATAGGCCGACCCGTCGGTCGCAAGCAGGATCTTGTTCATGGCATTGCTCCTTATGTGCGCCTGTTTCCCGCCCTGCGCTCGCGCGACGCGCAGTGGCTACCCAGCTCGTCGCCGGCGTGTGCAAGTGTGCGCCGGGCCCTGGCCTGGCTGACCAGGACCGACACCAGCAACGTCATGGCGACGGCGCCGAGAGACCAGTGCACCGGCACATGGAACCACGGCTCGGCCAGCATCTTGGCGCCGATAAAGGCCAGCACGATGGCCAGGCCGTACTTCAGGTGTTGGAAATGCTGCGCCAGGTTGGCCAGCAGGAAGTACAGCGCCCGCAGCCCCATGATGGCGAAGATGTTGGAGGTGAAGACGATGAAGGGGTCGGTGGTGACGGCGAAGATGGCCGGAATGCTGTCGACGGCAAACACCAGGTCGGTCGCCTCGACCAGCAGCACCACCAGGAACATCGGGGTCGCATGGCGCAGGCCGTCCATGCGCACGAAGAAGCGCTCGCCGTGATAGTCCGCGGTGACCCGCATATGCGCGCACAAGAAGCGAACGATGGGATTGCGCGAGAGATCGGGGGCACGCCTGGAGACGAACAGCATCTTGATGCCGGTGAACAGCAGGAACACGCCGAACACATAGAGGATCCACGAGAATTCGCTGATCAGCCACACGCCGGCCAGGATCATGGCGGCGCGCATCACGATGGCGCCGACCACGCCGAACAGCAGCACCCTGCGCTGCAACTCCGGCGGCACCGCGAAATAGCCGAAGATCATCGCGAACACGAACATATTGTCGACCGACAGCGACAGCTCGATCAGGTAGCCGGTATAGAACTCCAGCACCTTGCGGTCCGCGGTCTCGCGTCCGGTGCTCCCGGCCAGCAGCCACCAGAGGGCGATGCCGAAGAGCAGGGCCAGGGTCGACCAGGTCAGGGTCCAGCCCAGCGCTTCACGTGTCGAAACACGGTGCGCGCGCCGGCCGCCAAGGACGAAGATGTCCACGACCAGCGTCCCCAGCACCAGGACCAGGAAGCCGGCCCACATCGGGGCGGTGGCAAAGGTATCCATGCCGCTAGTGTCCTGCGCCGTCGGCAGATGTCATGGCAAGTTCCTCGCGGCGCGGGGCACTAGGCCCGCCTTCCATCCCGGTGCGTCGTGCGCCGGGCGTCCGGCTCGCCGCAGTAATGCAGGATCTCGGCGCGGGCGGTGTTGCGCAGGCGCATGGCGGCCGGCCAGTCTGCGCCGTCCGGCCAGAGCGGGCTGCCGAATACCACGCCGATCGGCCCCCGGCGCGGCAGCCACTGGCCGTCGCGCAGCACCGAGCGGGTGCCGCGGATGGCGACCGGCACCACCGGCGCGCCGGCCCGCGCGGCCGCCAGGAACGCGCCGGAGCGGAAGGCCTGAAGCCCCGGGGCGCGCCCGAAGGTGCCTTCGGGGAAGAACAGCGCCGAATGCCCGGCGCGCACCGCCGCCACTACGCGCTCCACGTCCTCGTGTTCGCGCACGTTATCGAAGCGGTCGATGAAATCGGCGCCGATGCTGGCCAGGTAGGTGCCGGGAATGCGCTGGCCCTGCAGCTCGCGCTTGGCGACCATGCATACCGGCGCGGGCAGCGCCGCCACCAGCACGATGCCATCCAGGTAGCTGGCGTGGTTCGAGACCAGGATGCAGGGCCGGTCGCGCGGCAGGTGCTCAAGCCCTTGCACGAACCATGGCACCGCGCCCAGCCTGAGAAACAGCCGGGCAGCGTGGTGGCTGAGCGCCCAGCCCAGTGCCGGCCGGTGCAGTGCAACTGATGCCAGCCAGGTTGCCGGCGCCAGCGCGGCGAACAGGAGCCAGGCATAGAGGGCGTAGGACAGGCCCGCGGCGGTCTGCCGGCCGCGCCGCAGCTCCGGCCGCAGCGCGCGCCAGCCAAAGCGCGCGATCTGCAGCCAGGGCGCCTCCACGCCACGGCCGGGCCGTCCGTGCTCGAAGCGCTCGCGGCAGGCGGCGCGCCGGATCTTGCCGCTCGATGTCTTCAGGATGCTGTGCGGCGGCACCAGCGCGATATGGTCGGGCGGCATGCCCAGCACGTCGAGGGCGGTCTTCAGCGCCTGCCGGTGCAGCGCGCGGCGCGCCTGCACATCCTTCTCGGCGGTTTCCGCCATCACCACGATGCGTTCGGTGCCGCTCTCCGGATCGGGACTGCCGAACACGGCCACGCAGCCCTTGCGTATGCCGGGGATGGCGCCGACCGCCTGCTCCAGTTCATAGGGATAGATATTGCGGCCGCCGCGCACGATGGTTTCCTTGGCGCGCCCGGTGATATAGACCTCATCGGCGGCGATATAGGCATAGTCGCCGGTGTTCAGCCAGCCGCGGTCGAACAGCTGGCGGGTCTGCACGGGATTGCGGAAATAGCCGCTGGTGGCCGAAGGGCCGCGGAACTGCAGCAGGCCCTCATGCCGCTCACCCAGTTCGCATCCGGTGGCGTCGACGATGCGGACTTCGTGGCCGGACAGCGGCCGGCCGCAGGACGGGAATTCCAGGGTCTTGCGCTCACCATTGGGCTCGCGTTCGCCGGCGGGCACGGCCACGGCAGTGCGCGTGAACTCGGCGCGGTCGATGCGGTCGGCGGCCAGCCCGCGGCCCAGCGGCGGAAAGGTCAGGCCCAGCGAGGCCTCGGCCAGCCCGTACACAGGCGCGGCGGCCTGCGGGTGCAGGCCGTAGCGGGCAAAGCGCTCCATGAAGGCGCGCATGGTCTGCAGGCTCACCGGCTCCGCGCCATTGAAGACGAAGCGCCAGCTGGAAAGGTCCAGGCCGGCCAGGTCGGCATTGGCCAGCTTGCGCAGGCACAGCTCGAAGGCAAAGTTGGGCCCGCCCGAGAGCGTGCCGCGGTACTTGTGGATCGCCCAGAGCCAGCGCTCGGGCCGCGCCAGGAAGGCAAGCGGTGACATCACCACCAGCGGGTAGGCGTAGTACAGGCTGCCCAGCCAGGCGCCGATCAGGCCCATGTCGTGATAGAGCGGCAGCCAGCTGACAAAGACGTCCTGCGAGCCGACGGCAAGGGTCTTGCCCATGGCGCGCAGGTTGGCCAGCAGGTTGGCATGGCTGAGCACGACCCCCTTGGGCGAGCCGGTGCTGCCCGAGGTGTATTGCAGCAGGGCGATGTCGTGCGTGCGCAGCATCGGATGGACCGGGGCGCCGCCGCCGTCCTCCAGTTCCTGCGGCGTGAGCACGCTATGCAGCGTTCCCGTGCTGGCCTTGAGCAGGGCCGCCAGCGGCCGCGCCTGGGCCACCGTGATCAGGATCGGCGCCTGCGCGTTGGCCAGGATGCCGGCGTGGCGCTGCAGGTGGTCGCCGATCTGCGCCAGCCGCGCCGGCGGGTAGAGCGGTACCGGAATCCCGCCCGCCAGCAGCACGCCGCAGAAGCTGTAGAAGTACTCGGGGCTGGTGGGCAGCATGATGGCCACGGCCGTGCCCGCGCTCACGCCGCGGGCGACCAGTCCGGCGGCGATGGCCGCGGCGCGGCGGTGCAGCTGCGCAAAGCTGATCTGCGTGTCTGCGCCGTCGCCGTCCTGCAGGATGATGTGGGTGCGCTCCGGGTGGCTGCGCAAGTGCCAGCGCAGCACGTCCGGCAAGGTGGCGGCGCCCTCGGGCGCCTGCGCCGCCGGGGCAGGGCGGGCCTGGCGCAGGTGCGCGCCGCTTGCGCCAGGCGGGAGGTCCTGGGCGGCGAGCAAGGCACGCAGCAGCGCGCGCGGGGTGTCGGCCTGGGCCAGCACCTGCTCTGGCAGGCTGACGCCGAAGCGGTGTTCAAGGCGGGTCAGCAGCTCGGCGCGCGTCAGGCTGTCAAAGCCCAGTTCGCCTTCGAGCGTGCTGTCCAGCGCGACCGTCACTTCAGACTCTGCCGGCGGGCGCATGGCCGAAGACATCTCCCGCACGATGCCGAGCAGGGCATCCTCGTAGTTCTGCCTCGGGGGAGAATCCGCTTTCATGCGCGTACGGCCTCTGTCCACGCAACGCCGCGGCCGCCGCCGAATTCTGGCTGGCACGGCGGCCGTTCCGGATGGCGCCTGGACTGACACCCTAAAGATAGCCCGCGTGCGGAAATTGTCGAGGCAGGTGCCGAACCGGGTACAGGCCGGCAAGCCCCCGACTGCACGCCGATCCGGCAGCATCGTGCACATGGCAAAGAAATTCGCGCTCGCACGCGGGCTGCCTCTCTATGCTGGAAGGTAGAGCGCTGACGCGCATTCCCGAGGATGGCAACGTCATGAACGACGATGCAGCCCTGGCCGGCCGGATCCTGGAGGTCGCCCTGATGCTCGGCGAGCGCAGCGGTTGGGACGCCCTGCACCTGCATGACGTCGCCGATGACATGGGCATCGGCCTGGACCAGATTCATCGACATTACCTGCAGAAGGACGACCTGGCCGAGGCCTGGTTCGAACGTGCCGACCTTGCGCTCGTGCGCGCTGCCACGCGTGAAGGCTGGGCTGCCCTATCGCACCGCGAGCGCCTGGAGCAGGCCATCCTCGCCTGGCTCGAGGCGCTGGCCCCGCACCGGCAACTCACCGCCCAGATGCTGCGCTACAAGCTGCAGCCAGAGCACGTGCATCTGCAGGTACAGGGCCTGCTGCATATCAGCCGCACCGTGCAGTGGCTGCGGGAATCGGCCCGCCTGCCCGAATCCGGCTGGCGCCGCGAAGTGGGGGAGGTCGTGCTGACCGGCATCTTCCTCTCCACCTTCGGCTACTGGCTGCGCGACCGTTCGCCGGATACCGGGCGCACGCAAGCCTGGCTCGAACGGCAACTGCGCTGCGCCGAGCGCCTGGCCTGGCGCCACCCTGGCGACAAGGGGGGCCGGTCGGGATGGATACGATCACGCATGCCTTGATGGGAGCGCAGGCCGCGCTTGCCATCCCCATGGCCGAGGCCCCCGGCCGGCGACTCAGCACGCGCGAGCGCCTGCTGCTGGGCGCTGCCGCCGGTGCCTTTCCGGATATTGATTTTCTGGGCTTCCTGGTCCATCCGCTGCGCTTCCTGGCGCAGTGGCACCAGGGGCCGACCCATTCGCTGCTGCTGCTCCCCGCCTGGGGCGCGCTCCTTGCTGGCCTGTTCTGCCTGGTGGCCCGCCGGCGCGAGGCGTGGAGAGATGCGCTGGCGGTCAGTTGCCTCGGCGTGGCCAGCCATATCGCGCTGGACCTGATCACCGTCTATGGCACCCGCATCTTCTATCCCGGCTCCGAGCGGCGCTTCAGCCTTGGCACCAGCTTCCTGGTCGATCCGTTGCTGAGCGGCATCGTCGTGTCCGGCCTGGTCCTGGCACTGTTCCTAGCGCTGCAGTGGCGCAGTCGGGCCGCCCTGGCGGGGATCGCGCTGCTGTGCGCCTATGTCGGCGCCCAGGCCGTGCTCAGGCAACGGGCGCTGGAACTGGGCAACGAATCCTTGCGCGCCGCCGGCATCCAGGCGCAGGGCGTGGACGCGCTGCCCCAGCCATTTTCTCCGTTCAACTGGAAACTGATCGCCCGCGCGGAGACAGACTACCGCGTCGCCCACGTCAACCTGGCCGGGCATCCGGCCTGGGTGCCGCAATGGCAGGTGCTGGGGCGCCTGCCGGCCATGGCCAGGGCCTACGAGCCGCCCGCGTGCATGGCCTGGACACAGCGGCCGCGGCTGCCGGAGGCGCCGGCTGAGCAGGCGCTGGCATGGCAGCTCTGGGTGCGGCCGGACTTTGCCGATTTCAGGCAATTCGCGGTCTATCCGGCCTTGTCCGCCATCACGGCGATGCGGGCATCGCCATCCGTGCCGCCGGGCGAAACAGTCGCCTGCGTCTGGTTCACCGACCTGCGCTACGACCTGCCCGCGCTGGAAGACACCTTCCGCTATGGCTACTGCCGCGACAGTGCGCAGGCACCGTGGCGGCTGTACCGGCTTGCCTATTTCAGCCAGGACCAGCGTCAGCGCCTCGACTAGCATGGCAGCGAAGCCTCTGTCGGAAAGCGGTCATTGACGCTGACTTACCGTGACCGGGACGATTTTTTCCAGTTGGTCCAGCAACAGCTCCTTTTGCTGGGCCGGCAGCTTGACCAGACTGGGATACATGTTAATCAATGCCAGCCGTTGCGAAGACGACTTGGAGGGCAGCAGCATGAGCAACCCCGCCTTCTCACGGTCGGACAGCGATGACAGCTGCGGTAGCGCGCTGAGTTGCACCATACTGGCGGACCCAACCGAAGGCACGGCAGCTTCGTCCGTCACGGCCGACGGTGCCCATTTTGCCCCTCCTGGCGACGTGCTTTGCGCGGCCAATGGGCTCGGTCCCGACGAAGCTTGCTGCGTGGCTGCCATTGATGCGGGGGCGGAATCCCCTCCGCCGCATCCGGTAAGCAGCAGACTGAACAGCAGCATCCACCGAGCATGCAAAAAATGGCGCGGTGCATGCCACCCGTGGCAATTAAGGTGAACGTCTTGTTGCATGGTCAAGCATCCGATGATTCAGGAAAAAGCGGGCGTGGCACCGCATGAAATGCTGGTACCAGCCGCCACCGATTGCAGACGTGCCAGCGGATGCTGGCACGCCCATCCCTATGGCTTAGGACGCCCTCGCGTATCAGCCGAATGTGCCGAAGCCTGTGCTAAGTCAATCAAGGACCCACGATGCTGATATAAGGCTGGGTGAAGCCCGCGAAGGTGACCGTATACACGAAACCCGCAAGGGTTGGGCCCGCGATCAGCTGCTTGGTCCAGTTCCCGTTGGGGCAGGTGGCCGCGTTTAGTAACTCCTGGGTGGTCGGCGCCGTCGTACTGAGCGGCGGCACTACCAGCTGCCCGTTCCTGGAAGGTCTCAGGGTTCCCGACGAAGTAGCGTCCGTGGACTGCGTCTTCACCTCGACGATCTGGCCGCCATGGTTTGTGCACTGCACGGTGCCTGAGTAAGTCGCTGACAGAATCGCTGTCGCATTAGTTTTGCCGACCCCCCCGATGGTGGTCCCGGTACAGCTGACATCCTGGCTGGAATTTACGGTGCATACCGGCTCGGCAGAGCCGCTTGCATAATGTGCTCCGCTGGGCCCATTGGCGGCAATGGTTTCGGCCCAAGCTGCGGGAGCGACCAGCACCGCAGCCAATGTAACTAAAGCTAGATTCCTCATCTTTTTCTCCAAGAATCCATTGAGCCCCCGGATGAGAAAAATTGGCTTGCTGTTTACTTTTTTCTTCGCTCCGCAGTATTCAGCAGATCCTTAAAGCTATGATGGTTACCTCCTCGCTTCGTATTAAAAAATATGCGCTTCAGCATTGCTGCAGAATTTACATTTTGGTATGTAATAACGTTCTCGAAAGTATAGTTAAAGCAAGGCGGCGAACTGGAGATTTCTTTTGGTTCAGGGGAAGTTGTGCGCTGTATTTTTGGGCGCAATGGCTGCCCAGTCGACCTATACTTATTTTTTTGCCGCGCTGCAGATCCACAAGGTTGTCATCGGCCGCATTAGGCAGCAACATGCGCTGATACCGGCCCACCGAGGCTGGTTGCCCAACAGGCATGGCCAGGTGCGGTTCTCAATTCTTATTAATAGAAAAACGACAAAGCGGAAAAACGACAAAGCGTCGTACGATTTCAGCGTGCGGCTCCAGACTCGTCGAAGTGGCGAATAAGTCTGCCTTTGCGTTGCACGTAATACAGGCTATGCCGACAATGCGGTCGCCGCCAAGGCGCGTCGGATGGCTGCGTCGGGTCGGCGAGAGACAGTGAGCAGGCATGCGCGGGCCCGGGGCTGGTACAAGGGCGCGGACCTTGTGGCCTACTGCGTGTTTGGCATGCGGGTCGGCAAGGGAAAGGATTTGCGCCGGCAGCCGCTGGAGCGTCCACTCCGTCGACTTCTGGCCGAGCCGCGTGCAGGGCTTCTGTACGCGGATAGCGTCGAGGATGGCGCGTGGCTGTACGGCCATGCGCTCTCACCGGGGTGGAGGGAGTGGTGAGGAAGCGCGCCGGCTCGCTGTATCAGGACGGGGAGCGCTCGCGCGAATGGATGAAGATCAAGCGTCCCGGCGCCGTGCCGCCGCCGAGGTTCACCCGGTAATCACGTCTCAATAGGCAAGTAATTGCCCTATTCGCCGTTGAAACACACTTAATGGCGCAATGGTTTAGATACTCTGGCGGATGCCGATTCAACTACCATCATTCAGCATGGAATGTGCGGGGCTGCTGTTTCGCCTCGCATTTAAGGCCCTCGGGGAACCCCCCGGTCCCCGGGGGCTCTTTTTCTTCATTAGATGGGCGACATCACTGAATGATGCATTGGCATATTCTGTTTCCGCCAAGTTTCAAGCGAAAGAGTGTCGAAGTCACGCACTGATGCTCGCGCTGGCGGTGGGTAGTCGCAAAGCGCGCGCCGGGTTTGCGCGCTAGTACGCAGCCAACGCCGTTCAGCCCTTGGGCGGGATGATGGTCTTCGACGCCGTGACACGGCCGGCGATGGACAGCACGGCGCCAAGGATCGACGTGACCACGTCGAGCGTATAGTCCTGCAAGGTCTGTCCGGCTGCCATCTCCGGCAGCGATCGCACTGCCGGGCCCGCGTTGTGCCGCAGCCTGTAAGCAGCAGCACAACGGCAATCAGGGTGGAGCCTTTCCAGGCTCGCGGTCGCGTTGATAAGTGTGACGTCGATGCTGCCGCGCGGCCTTCTCGCTGTCGAAAGTAGCGCTGATGCGCTGTCCCTTCATGCGAACCAGGGCACGAACCGTGTGCCCCCGTTGCTCGAAATTAGCCATTCTGGTGCACCGCTATATGTGTGTTTTTGCGACGGATATACTAGCTCCGCAGTGCCCCAAAGCGTCGGTTTGGGGCACATTCGTTTCCACCTACCCACACTGAAACCCCATGTTTCCCAGCCGTTTTCGTACTGATAACCGAGATTCCAATATCATGCTGTGGGTGGTGGCGGTCGGCTTCTTCATGCAGACGCTGGACTCGACCATCGTCAACACCGCGCTGCCGTCGATGGCGCACAGCCTGGGCGAGAGTCCGCTGCGGATGCAGTCGGTGGTGATTGCCTACTCGCTGACCATGGCGGTGGTCATCCCGGCCTCGGGCTGGCTGGCGGACCGCTTCGGCACCCGCACCATCTTCCAGACCGCCATCGGGCTGTTCGTGGTGGGCTCGCTGCTGTGCGCCTACGCGCCGTCGCTGAACTTCCTGATCGGCGCGCGCGCGGTGCAGGGCGTGGGCGGGGCCATGCTGCTGCCGGTGGGGCGGCTCTCGGTGCTGCGCACCTTCCCGCGCGAGCAGTATCTGCAGGCGCTGAGCTTCGTCGCCATCCCCGGCATGATCGGCCCGCTGATCGGGCCGACGCTGGGCGGCTGGCTGACGCAGGTGCTGTCGTGGCACTGGATCTTCCTGATCAACGTGCCGGTCGGCCTGCTGGGCGCACTGGCCACGGTGCGCTATATGCCCAACGCGCGGCTGACAGGCATCGGGTCCTTTGACATCGCCGGCTATCTGCTGCTGGCCATCGCCATGCTGGCGCTGTCATTCTCGCTCGACGGGCTGGCCGGGCTGGGCTTCCAGCACGCCACCGTGCTGATGCTGCTGATCGCCAGCATGGCCGCGCTGACCGCCTACGGGCTGCACGCCAACCGGCGCAAGCAGCCGCTGTTCCCGCTGCGGCTGTTCCGCATCCACAGCTTCAGCGTAGGGCTGCTGGGCAACCTGTTCGCACGGATCGGCAACGGCTCGATGCCGTTCCTGATTCCGCTGACGCTGCAGGTCAGCCTGGGCTATTCGCCATTCAATGCGGGCCTGATGATGCTGCCCGTCACCGCGGCCGGCATGGCCTCCAAGCGCCTGGCCACGCGCCTGATCCAGCGCTACGGCTACCGCCACGTGCTGGTGGCCAATACCTTCGTGGTAGGGCTGGTGATGGCAGCCTTTGCGCTGATCACGCCGCAGCTGCCGCTGTGGCTGCTGGTTCCGCTGCTGGCGCTGTTCGGCATGGTCAATTCGATCCAGTTCACGGCCATGAACACGGTCACGCTGAAGGACCTGAGCGGGGCCGGCGCCAGCAGCGGCAACAGCATGTTGTCGATGGTGCAGATGCTGTCGATGAGCCTGGCCGTGACCTCGGCGGGCGCCTTGCTGGCGACCTTCCAGCATCGCTTTGGCGGCGATACCGCGGCGGTGCTGCCTGCGTTTCATGCCACCTTTGTCTGCATGGGGCTGATTACGTGCGCGTCGGCCTGGATCTTCATGCAGCTGGGCGTGCGGGAGCCCGCGCCGGCGATACTGGTGCAGCATGGCGAGAAGGAGGTGTGAACAACTGCGTGGCACATGGGCCGCTTCGGGGGGCGGCCGCGAACTTACCCGGCACTTCTCGGCTCCTATCCACATGAGCCGGCAGCGCCCGGTGCAAGGAGGCGTCCATGCAGCCGACAGGCAAGTCCGGGTCCGAACCCGCCATCCCGCCGTCGCCAGGCCCCGCTGCCGGCGGCAGCACGGTGCCGCGCTCGGCCCCGGCCACCCCTGACGGCGCCGGCGCGGTGCCGGGGCCAGTGGCGGCGCCCGGCAAGGTCCATGCGGCGGCGCGGCCAGCGCTGGTCACGCACCGGGACTGCCCGCCGCCGCACACGTTGCCCGGCTGCGCCTGCGCCGACATGCTGTCGCCCGCGGCGCGCTACTGCGAACTGTTCGTCGATGTCCAGCACAGCGGCCTGTTTGCCGACAGCAAGACCTTCCCTGACTGCATTCCCAACTGCGACCCGGACCTGATCGTGGCGCGCTACCGCGAAACGCGCGACACGCCGGGCTTCTCGCTGGCCGATTTCGTGCAGGCGCATTTCACCCGCGCCATCGTGCCGGAGAGCCACTACGTGTCAGACCCGGCCAGCACCCTGCGCGAACACATCGATGGCCTGTGGCCGGTGCTGACGCGCGAGCCCGTGGCCCATCCGCCGCTGTCGTCGTTGCTGCCGCTGCCGCACCGCTACGTGGTGCCGGGTGGGCGCTTCGGCGAGCTGTATTACTGGGATTCCTACTTCACCATGGAGGGCCTGGCCGGCAGCGGGTGCGGCGAGCTGATGGTGGAGATGGCGCGGAACTTCGCCTACCTGATCGACACGTATGGCATGGTGCCGAACGGCACGCGCAACTACTACCTGAGCCGCTCGCAGCCGCCGGTGTTTGCGCTGATGGTGGACCTGCTCGAGCGCGAGCAGTTGGGCAGCGCCATCGACTTCCTGCCGCAGCTGCGCCGCGAATACGCCTTCTGGATGGACGGTGCCGACTGCGTGCGGCCCGGCCACGCGCACCGGCGGGTGGTCTGCCTGCCCGACGGCGTGGTGCTGAACCGCTACTGGGACGACCGCCCGTGGCCGCGCGAGGAAGCCTTCCTGGAGGACATGGAGACCGCGATGCGCAGCGGCCGGCCGCATCACCTGGTGTTCCGCGACCTGCGCGCCGCGGCGGAATCGGGGTGGGACTTCAGTTCACGCTGGCTCGATTCGCCATCCACGCCGCCCGGCCGGACCGCGGACCTTGCCACCATCCGGACCACGGCAATGTTGCCGGTCGACCTCAACGCACTGCTCTGGCACCTGGAAACGCGCCTCGCCGCGCTGTGCGAGCAGACCGGCGATGCCGCGGCAGAGGCTTACCGCGCGGCAGCGCAGCGGCGCGAAGCAGCCATCCTGCAATACATGTGGGACGACCCAGCGGGCGCCTTTGTCGACTACGACTGGTGCCGCGGCGCGCCGCGGCTGTGCCTGACCGCGGCAATGGTGATGCCGCTCTATCTCGGTCTTGCGCGGCCGCCGCAGGCGCAAGCCGTGGCGCAGGCGGTGAAGGACCGGCTGCTGGTCGACGGCGGGCTGGCCACCACGGAATGCACCTCTGGCCAGCAATGGGACCAGCCCAACGGCTGGGCGCCGCTGCAATGGCTGGCCGTGCGCGGGCTGGCACGCTATGGTCACGACGACCTGGCGCGTGAGATCGCGCAGCGCTGGCTGGCGACCGTGGCCAGTCTCTACATCCATGAATGCAAGCTGGTGGAGAAATACCGCATCCGGAATATCGGAGCCCGGGCCTTGGGCGGGGGTGGGGGCGAGTATCCGTTGCAGGATGGCTTTGGTTGGACCAATGCGATTGCGGGCGCGTTGATGGCTCTCTATGGAGAGGTGCCGGCAACGTGCCGGGCGGATGATGTCGCGAGCTGAGGGGGCCCGTTCAAAACTTCACTGAAACACTCATCCAGTACCGCCGCCCATCCTCGACATACCCATAATCGGTGTAGTTCACCTGCTTGTCGAAGAGGTTGTAGATACCAGCAAACACCGACACGTTCCTGGTGACCGCATAGGTCGCCCCCAGGTCGAAAAAGGTGTATGACGGCGCCACCACGGTGCTGGAAGACGGCCCCGTGATCGGCTGGCTTTCCTTGCCGCGGTAATTGACGCGCGCCCAGGCGTTGACCCGCTCGCTCGGCCGTCAGTTCAGCGTGGCCACCAGCAGGTGCATCGGCAACTGGTTCAGCGGCTGGCCCTGGTACCGTCCGCTCTTCTGTTCTGACTTGGTATAGGTATAGCTTCAGGTCAGCGACCACGCTTGCGCGATCGGCCAGCGCAGGCTGGCTTCCACCTCGCGCGAGTAGGCGCGGTCCACGTTCATATAGGTAGTCGGGTCGGCGCCGAACCGGTTTGGTCCGTCGGTGCACTGCGTGGTCGGGCAGGCGACGCGCGTGATCTTGTCCTTGACGTCGTTGTTGAACAGCGTCACGCCCGCCTGCAGGCCGTTGCCCTTGTCATAGAGCAGGCCCAGTTCCTGCGACACCATCGTCTCACAGTTGCGCAAGCAGCGCGTCGACCAGGTGATCCTTGCGGGCATGGCCGCCAATCCGTGCGTCGAATCCCATCTGCGTGATCTGCTGGAGCAAGGTTTCGAAGTTGCTGTCGTGCGCGACGCCGTAGCAGGGCCGAAGCTACCCGAAGGGGATGGGTATCACGCGGCACTGGTCAACTTCCGCTTCATCGCAAACGCGCTGTGGGATACCAACGAAACCGTGCAGCGGTTGGCAGGAAAGATTGAAGCAGCCGCGTAGCGCCTGGCGCGGCAATGGCAGGGTGCATCAATGTCTGGTTCAAAGAATGCATAGAGGCGACTCACATGCCCAAGATTCCTTCGCGCTACAGCTATTTCGCCTATGGCGTTATCCAGGCCGGCTTGACCTGCTCCATCGCTGCTGCCATCGCAAGCCTTCCATTTGCAGAAGAAGGCCAGTTCTTTCAGCACTGGCTAAGGTCCTGGAGCGTTTCCTGGCTGACCATGCTGCCGGTTGTCGTGTCGGCTACGCCCATCATTCGCCGCCTGGTCGATCGCATGACAAACCACTCTTAGGTCATACCGTCCCATGTCGATGGTCGATGGCCTAGTTGAAAACGATAAACATGTGCCTGTTGACTGCGTCATCGCTCAACTACATTGAAGCCTGCACAAACCAGCACGCATCGGCACCATGACCAAGAACCTGACGCTCAGGCATGCGGAAACGGAAGCCGAGATCCATGCCTGCTTCCCGGTTATGCGGCAACTGCGCCCCAAGCTGCAAATGCCGGAAGACTTTCTCGACACCTTCATGCTGCAAAGCGGACAAGGGTACCGGCTGCTCGCGCTCTGGGACGATGGCAAAGCTGTTGCGCTGGCCGGATATCGGCGTCTTGACAACCTGATCCACGGGCGCTTTCTGTACGTCGATGACCTGATCACCGATGCCGAAGGCCGGGGGCAGGGTCACGGCGAGCGTCTGCTGCGGGCGCTTTGCGAGCTTGGACGCACAGAAGGCTGCCAGCGACTTGTCCTGGATACCGCACTCGCGAACGCGCTGGCCCAGCGCTTCTATTTCCGTTCCGGCCTGCTCGCCAAGGGCCTCCACTTCTGCATGGAGTTGCAATGAAGCCCCTCAGCCTGCTGCTGCTCGATTGCAGCCCGCGCCGTGACTATCCCACGAGCCAGCGCTCCGAGTCGATCTGGCGCGGGGATGCCGCGTTCCCTAACATGGAATCGTTCCACCTTCCTCAGCACGGAGAAGCATCATGAAGATTGTCATCATTGGCGGGACCGGCCTGATCGGCTCGAAGACCGTTGCCATTCTGCGCCAGGGCGGCCACGAGGTCGTGGCCGCCTCGCCCAAGAGCGGTGTCAACAGCATCACTGGCGAGGGGCTCCAGGAGGCCCTCGCCGGCACTCAGGTGGTGATCGACCTTGCCAATTCCCCGTCGTTTGAAGACAAGGCGGTGCTGGAGTTCTTCGAGACCTCCGGCCGCAACCTTCATGCGGCGGAGACCAAAGCGGGCGTTCAGCACCATGTCGCGCTGTCCATCGTCGGCACCGACCGGACGCCCGAAAACGGCTATTTCCGTGCCAAGGTCGCGCAAGAAAAACTTATTGAGGCCTCCGGCATCCCCTACACCATCATCCGCTCGACCCAGTTCATGGAATTCATCGGCGGCATCGCCGATTCCAGTGCGCAAGGAAATGTCGTCCACCTTTCGCCTGGGCTGTTCCAGCCGATTGCGGCGGACGACGTTGCCGCAATCGTTGCCGATGTAGCGCTCGCGCCACCGCGAAACGGCATCGTCGAGATCGCCGGCCCGGAACGAGCCCCGTTCAACGAGATCGTCGCCCGCTATCTCAAGGCGGTTGGCGACCCGCGTGAAGTCGTGCGCGACCCCGAGGCCCGCTACTTCGGCGGCCGGGTCGAGGAACATTCGCTCGTGCCGTTGGGCGAGGCGCGCCTCGGGCGCATCGGCTTAGAGGAATGGCTGCGTCAATCGCAGCAACGATAGTCCGCAGGGCGCATGCCCACGTAAGTAGCAGCGCTTTCGTCAGTACCACATTGAGCAGATCACCAGGAGCAAACATGACCCAACGTACGAATTACTTCCAGCAATCCCCGGAACTGTCCAAGAAGCTCATGGAGTTCGGCGCGCTGTTCCAGAAGACCACGATCGAAGAGCCCATTCGCGAGCTCGTCGAGATTCGCGCATCGCAGCTCAATGGCTGCGCGTTCTGCGTCGACATGCATATCAAGATGGCGAAGATCCACGGCGAGCGCGAATTGCGCCTGCATCATGTGGCGATCTGGCGCGAGTCGACGCTGTTCTCGCCGCGCGAACGCGCCGCGCTGGCCTGGACCGAGGTGCTGACCAGGCTTCCCGCCGAAGGCGTGCCCGACGATATCTATGAGCGCGTGCGCACCCAGTACAGCGAGAAGGAACTGTCTGACCTCACCTTCCTAGTGGGGGCAATCAATACCTGGAACCGCCTGAACGTGGCTTTCCGCATGGTGCCTGGTTCGTCGGACAAGGCGTTCGGGCTCGACAAGGCCAACCTGGAGTGATGCCATGAAGACGGTCACTTCCGTTGCGGCAGCACTTGTGCTGTCGTGCCTGACGGTTGCACAGCCGGCCGCCGCCGCGCCGGAGGCGAGTGTCACGCCCCTGGCCAAGGAAGCGTTGCCCGAATATCCGGGGAAGGAAGCCGAGATGATCATCGTGGAGTATCCGCCGGGCAGCGCCGATCCCGTGCATCGCCATGACGCCCACGCCTTCGTCTACGTGCTCGAGGGCAGCATCGTCATGGGCCTCAAGGGCGGAAAAGAGGTAACGCTCAAAGCGGGCGATACCTTCCACGAAGGTCCCAACGATATCCACACCGTCGGACGCAATGCCAGCAAGACGCAGCCAGCAAAGTTTGTCGTGTTCCTGATCAAGAACAAGGGCGCGCCGATCCTGACGCCGGTGAAGTAGTCGACGTCCATTCAGGCACCGGCAATGCCGGTGCGCACTGTCCGGCACGGCAAGAGCGGCGCTACCGCTTGCTCTTGCCGTGCCGCTGTTTTCCAGGGTGGTGTGAAGGGTTGTGGGACGGAAATTGATACTACGTCGGTTTCTTGGCAATATCACCATGACAAAACCAGGTCCCGGGCAGCGATCTGGTCGGTGGTGAGGGCGGTTGGCCGTGCTGCCTGCCGCAGTTCGGACCTCGGACCCGCGACCTGCCCCACCGCCGCGAGATGCGCACCATGCACCTGGGAAAATCGTACACAATAACCGAGTTCTCGTTCTGGTCGAGACGGCAACTTTATGCCTCGCTAGCGTGCGGTTCGCTGCCCGTAGTCCTTTATCAGTTCTTCGGGCTGAAATGGCTGTCGGTCCCGGTCTCGGTTGTGGTGCTGCTGGGCACGGCCACGTCATTCATCGTGGGTTTCCGGAACGTGCAGACCTACAGCAGGGCCCTGGAGGCACAGCAGATCTGGACTGAGATCCTGAATGGCAGCCGGTGTCTGGGTGTGATGAGCCGGGACTTTCTGGCAGGGCAGGCGGCCGGGCGGGATCTGATTCTCCGGCATTGCGCGTGGCTGACGGCGCTCCGCTATCAACTGAGAACCCCAAGGATCTGGGAAAGCGCGGGCAAGGCATCCAACGTGGAGTACCGGAAGTACTACCGGGTTCCAGAGTGGGAGACTCCATTGCACGAGGCGCTTGCGCGGTATCTGCCACAGGCCGAACTCGACTCGCTTGCGCACGCCGAGAGCAAGACAAGCCGGTTGCTGGGAACGCAGTCGGCGACGATCAGGCGGCTCCTTGACGCTGGCGAGATCGGCAATGCCTTCTATCTGGAGTTGGTAGGATCGATCAAAGGCTTGTTCGCGCAGCAAGGACGGGCGGAGCGTATCAAGGACTATCCGTATCCCAGGCAATATGCGGTCGTCAACAAGCTCTTTGTCCGTACTTTTTGTCTGCTACTGCCTTTTGGCATTCTTACGGAATTCGAAAAGCTCAATGCCAGCGTTTCAGGCGTCATGCATGGCAGCATGATCTGGCTGGTCATTCCATTTAGCACGATGATCTCCTGGATGTATCTCGCGCTGGAGCAAGTGGGCGAAAGCACGGAGAACCCGTTCGAAGGAAACGCCAATGATGTGCCCATGGCACAGATCTGCCGGAAGATCGAAAACGAACTCATGGACATGCTTGGCGAGAAGTGCGATATCCCCGCGCCAACGGCCGAGCACGGTATTGTCCTCTGACCACTCAAGGTTATCGCTTTAGTCAGGCGTCCTGTCATGACTGCGGGACGTGCGTCGTCTGTTCACTCAGTGCGCAGCCGCTGCAGTGGCCGCGGAGCCGCCCCTGGCGGGCTTCGTGAGCCAGATCAGCGGCACGATGGCGACGAAGATCACGCCCGAGATCCAGAAGATGTCGTTCAGGCCCAGCATGATGGCCTGCGTGTTCAGACCGCGTTCGAAGTAGGCGGCGGCCTGGCCCTGCGTGAATCCCATCGTCGCTTGCAGCGATTCGATTGTCCTGGCGTACAGCGGGTTGTGCACGCTGGCCTGTTCCGCCAGCTGCGCGTGGTGCAGGATGGCGCGGTTGTTCCAGCCGGTGGTCGCGAGCGACGTACCCACCGCACCGCAGAACACGCGGACGAAGTTTGACAGGCCTGCGGCGGCGGGAACCTTCTCGGGCGGCTGGCCGGACAGGATGATGGCCGTCAGCGGCACGAAGAAGAGTCCGGTCGGAATGCCTTGCAGCAAGGTAGGCAGCACCAGCGTGTAGGTATCCACGCCCGTGGTGTAGTGCGAGCGCATGAAGTACACCGCCGCGAATCCCAGGAAGGAGAGGGTGGCGAGCACGCGCAACTCCGACTTCGGCAGGATCTTGCCCACCACCGGGGCCATCAGCACGGCGAAGATGCCCAGCGGCGCGGTCACCAGCCCGGCGTTGACGGCCGGGTAGGCCAGGTACTGCTGCATCCACTGCGGCAGCACGACCAGGTTGGCGAAGAACACCGCAAAGGCGACCGAGATGGCAACGGTGCCGGCCAGGAAGTTGCGGCCCTTGAACAGGCGCAGGTCGATGATCGGATTCGGTTCGGTCAGCTCCCAGATCACGAAGAAGATGAAGCTGAGCAGCGCGACGATGCCCAGCCCGATGATGACGGGCGAGCTGAACCAGTCCAGGTCCTTGCCCTTGTCGAGCATGATCTGCAGCGACGCAACCCAGGTGACCAGCGATGCCAGGCCCACCACGTCGATCGACAGCTTGCGCGTCGGCGTTTCTCGGTCGCGGTAGATCGCCCAGGTCACGGCAGCGGCGAACAGGCCGACTGGCACGTTGATGTAGAAGATCCACGACCACGCGTAGCTGTCGGTCAGCCAGCCGCCCAGCGCCGGGCCGGCGATGGGGCCGACGGTGGCGGTGATGGCCCACAGCGCCAGAGCGGTGGCGCTTTTTTCCTTGGGGTACGACGACAGCAGGATCGATTGCGACAACGGGATCAGCGGCCCGGCCACGGCGCCCTGCAGGATGCGCGCGGCGAGCAGCGTGGTCAGGTTCGGCGCCACGCCGCATAGCCAGGACGACAGCACGAACAGCAGGATGGCGCCGACGAACAGGCGGACCTGTCCGATCCGCTGCGTGAGCCAGCCGGTCAGCGGGATCGCGACAGCATTGGCCGCGGCAAACAGCGTGATCACCCAGGTGCCTTCATCGATCGACACACCGAGGTTGCCGGCGATCGTCGGGATCGCCACATTGGCGATCGATGAATCCAGCACGTTCATGAAGGTGGCCAGGGCCACGGCGAAGCTTCCCAACAGGAGCTTGCCGCCGGTGAGCGGGGCTGGCACGAGTGAGGTCTGGGCTTGGGGTTGCAAGATGCGCTCCGGGGTTTTGGGCCGCTTTTTCTGATGGGTCAGTTAAATTGGCGGGGGAAGGCGATTGGCGTGATGCCGCTCATGCGCCGGAGGCGCTGCCGGCAACTTGCGCCGTGCGCTTGATCGCCTGAGGCTGCTGCGCAACTTGCGAAGCTGGCGATGATTGCCCCACAGCTGACTTGCCGTTGCTGTTCTGCGCGATGATCCGCGTGATCTCGCGGTCGGCCTCTTCGCCGTAGCGCTGGAATACTTCGGTGCGATAGGCGGTGCGTTGCGGTACTTCCGCGCCCGGGCTCAAGGGCGAACCGGAATCCATGCGCGTTTCCACGTCGACCTGCATCGACAGGCCGATCTGCAGCGGATGCTTGCGCAGCTCCGCCGGATCGAGCTGGATGCGCACCGGCAGGCGCTGCACGACCTTGATCCAGTTGCCCGTGGCATTCTGCGCCGGCAGGGCCGAGAACGCGCTGCCGGTGCCGGCCGACAAGCCGATCACCTTGCCGTGATAGGTCACGCCGCTGCCATACAGGTCGGCGTGGAGCTCGACCGGCTGACCGATGCGGATGTGTTTGAGCTGGACTTCCTTGAAGTTGGCATCGACCCACACGCCGTCGAGCGGCACGATGGCCATCAGGGGGTTGCCGGGGGCAACTCGCTGGCCCACCTGCACCGAGCGCCGCGCCACATAGCCGGTCACGGGGGCCGGCAGCGTGTTGCGGGCGTTGGCCAGGTAGGCGTCGCGCACCTTGGCGGATGCGGCCTGCACGCTGGGGTGGTCGGCTACGCTCGTCTTGTCGGTCAGCGCATGGTTGGCAGCAAGCTGCTGGCGGGCGGTCTCGAGCGCGGCTTCGGCGGTCTTGACGGCGTCACGGGCATGCGCCACGTCTTCCGCTGCGACGGCGCCGGATTCGGCCACCCCGGTGCGGCGGCGCAGGTCGTCCCGGGCGCGGTCCAGGTCAGCCTGGCGTTGCTTGACGGTGGCACCAAGCACGTCATTGTTGACATAGAGCGCGCTGACCTGGCGCACGGTCTGGCCGAGGGTGGCCTCCGCATTGGCCAGCGCCACCGTTGCATCGGCAGCGTCGAGCGTCACCACGGGCTCGCCGGCCTTCACGATTTGCGTATCATCGGCATTCACCGCGATCACCGTGCCGGCGACCTGCGGCGTGAGCTGGACGAGGTTGCCGTTGACGTAGGCATCGTCGGTGTCCTCGTGGAAGCGGGCCACGGTGTAGTAGTAGGCGCCATAGCCGGCGGCGGCGAGCGCGCTGGTCAGGCCGAGCAGGGCCAGCAGGCGCTTGCGGGTGTTCCTGGCGGACGTCGGGGTGGCCGCGGCGGGTGCGGTTTGCGGGTCGGCCGGTGTGGTCTTGGTCGTATCGTTCATGGCGTTAACTGAAACTTAGTTTCTTGCGTCGAGAGGAGAATCAGCGGACCAGGGCCGCCTTTGTGGTCGATTCGGAAGCATCGGTAAAACCGCCGCCCAGCGCGGCGGCCAGCGCAATCTGCCGGTCGCGGCGGTTCATGCGCAGGTTGGCCACCACCTGGCTGCTGCGCAGCGCGTTGGTCTGTGCGTTCAGTACGGTCAGTTGCGTGGTCAGGCCGGCCTTGTACTGCGCCAGCGCCAGCGTCAGGGCGCGTTGCGCGGCCGTGTCGCTGCGTACGGCGTTGTCGATCTGCGCGTCGACGGCGCGGATGTCAGAGAGCTGGGTGGCCACGTCGGTCAGGGCGTTCACCAGCGTCTCGTTGTAGTTGGCGACCGCGAAGTCGAACTCTGCATAGCGGCCCTTGAGCTGGGCGCGCAGCGCACCGCCGTCGAAGATCGGCAGGTGGATCGCGGCGCCGCCCGAGGCGGTGCGGCTGGCGGCGCGCAGGAAGCGCCCCCACCCGATGGCGTCCAGGCCGATCATCGCCGTCAGGTTGATGTCCGGGTAGAACTCGGCCTTGGCCACCTTGATGTCGTGCAGGGTGGCGTCGACGCGCCAGCGCGCGGCAACGATGTCGGGGCGGCGCGAGACCAGGTCGGCCGGCAGGTTGTCGGGCAGGCGGACGTCGTCGCCGGCGCCGAGGTTGGGGCGGGCGATCGCCAGGCCGCGGTCCGGGCCCTGGCCGAGCAGCGCGCCGAGCTGGTAGCGGGTGCGCTGGATGCTGCCTTCCAGCGCGGCGACGGCGACTTCGCTGGCGGCGAGATTGGCCTCGGCGGTGCGTTTCTCGACTTCGGTCTCCAGGCCCATGGTCACCCGGCCGTTGGTCACGCGCAGCACTTCGCGGCGCTGTCTGACTTCGTCGCTGGAGATGTCGAGCAGCGTGTAGAGGCGGGCCAGTTCGTTGTAGGCGCGCGCGATGGCGCTGCTCAGCGTCAGCTTCACCTGTTCGGCCTCGGCTTCGCCGGCATGTACACCAGACACCGCGGACTTCAGCGCCTCGCGGTTCTTGCCCCACAGGTCGAGGTCATACGAGGCGTTGATGAACGCCTTGTTCTCCGACTGCCACGTCCCGGCGAACTGCGGCGGCACCATCGCGTTTTCCGTGTAACGCTGGCGGTTGAACGAATAGCCTGCGCCCACCTGCGGCAGCGTGTTGGCATTGGCGCCCTCGCTGAACGCCACCGCGGAGGCCACGCGGGCACGGGCCTTTTCCAACGACGGGCTCCCCTGCAGCGCTTCCGTGATCAATGCCTTGAGCTGGGCGTCGCCGAACTGGTCGGCCCAGTCCGCCGAAGGCCAGTGGCCCTGCTCGGCGGGGATGCTTTGCGTGGTGGTGTAGGTGGTAGGTTCGGCGATTTGCTTGTCGCTGTGGATGCCGGCGTAGTTGGCACAGGCGCTCAGGAATGCTGCTACCAGCACCGACAGCAGGAGACCGGCAAAGCGGCAGGCCAGGCGGCGCGCTGCCGGGAGAGTAATTTGACTGAGCATTTTCTGATCTGTCAGTTAAGTGGGTAAAAAAAGGCGGGCACAGGCCCTGGCACCTTTTGACCAAATCAACCAAATGGGCAAAAAAGAGGCGTTCAGGCGCCCGCAAATTTGGCAAGCAGCCGGCGGAACTCGGCAAATTCTTCCTTGCTGAAGTTCCTGAGCCGCTGATTGAGTACTTTGGGGGCCACATCCGGGATGCGCTCGGCAACTTCCTGGCCCTTTCGGGTCACCGTCAGGTTGACCACACGGCGATCGTCGAGACTGCGGCTGCGTGACAGCAGGCCCTTGGCCTCCAACTTGTCCAGCATGCGGGTCATCAGGCCGGTGTCGATGCCCAGCAACTTGCTCAGCTCGAAGGGGGTGGTAGCGACGCCATGCGTGAGCGACATCAGGATCCCCATCTGCTGGCCCGTGATGTCCAGGTCCTTCAATGCCGCATCCATTTCCATCAGCAGCGTGTTGCGGGCGCGGTTGAGGAAGAAGCCGATGCTCTGGGTGATCTGGAAGTCTTCCTTTGAGTAGTGGTCCATGGCGAGTTTCCTTGCTTGCTGACGAGACAATAGCTGATCTGTCAGATAGTTGCAAGGAGGGGCAATGGTGCTTTTCGTGCAAAATCTGGCGGTTTCCCAGAAAGCCTTTGCAACAAGGGTTTCCGGCAAATCCATGCCTGTTGGCGGTTGCGAATGAGGGGGCGACATTATTTCTCGCGATCACAGGGCAATGACGCAGCTGGCCGAACTGCACCTATAATGCTTGATAACACAACGATTGATCGAGCAATAAAGTGACCCCACAGCCAGAAAAGTCTGAGGTCAACGGCCAGGTGCTGCCGTTTCGCGAGTCCCTGCTGGCCATGCTTGGCGTGGCCTTTGTGGTGATGCTGGTGGCGCTGGACCAGACCGTGGTCGGTACGGCGCTGCCGACCGTGGTGGCCGAGCTGCAAGGCTTCGAGTACTACGCCTGGGTTGCCACGGCCTACCTGCTGACATCGGTGATCACCGTGCCGGTGTTCGGGCGGCTGGGGGACTATTACGGGCGCAAGCCGTTCGTGCTGGCATCGATCGTGGTCTTCTCGGTGGCCTCGGCGCTGTGCGGCATGGCGCCGAGCATGCCGTTCCTGGTGCTGGCGCGCGCCCTGCAGGGGATTGGCGGCGGCATGCTGGTCGGCACCGCCTTTGCCTGCATTGCCGACCTGTTTCCGGATACGCATGTGCGGCTGCGCTGGCAGGTGATGATGAGCGCGGCATTCGGCATTGCCAATGCGGTGGGGCCGTCGCTGGGTGGGCTGCTGACGGAGTGGTACGGCTGGCGCGCGGTGTTCTATGTCAACTTGCCGGTGGGCGTGCTGGGGCTGTGGTTTGCGTGGCGCTACCTGCCGCACCTGCGCCAGCAGGCACATAGCGGGCCGATCCGCGTGGACTGGCTCGGTGCCTTGCTGATCGCAGGCGGGCTGGGGTGCGTGCAGCTGAGCGTTGAACTGCTGCCGGCGCGCGGGATCGACGCCTATACCGGCGGCTTGCTGGTGCTGGCGGCGGTGGCACTGGTGGCGCTGTGGCAGTGGGAGCAGCGTTGTGCCAACCCGATCCTGCCGGTGGAGATGTTCCGCAACCCGGGGCTGGCGCCATTGTTTCAGCTGGCGGTGTTCACGGGCTTCACCATGTTCGCGCTGCTGCTCTATGCGCCGCTGCTGTTCCAGGGCGGCTTTGGCTATTCGCCGAAGGAGGCTGGCATCCTGATCACGCCGCTGGTGGTCTGCATTACCGTGGGCAGCATTCTTAACGGCCGCATCGTCACGCGCATTCGCCGCCCGAATACCATGCTCTATGCCGGCTTTGGCATGCTGGCGGTGTCCTGCCTAGGCCTGTCGCAGGCCACGCGCAGTATGCCGCACGGCGTCTTGCTGACGATCATGCTGATCGGCGGGTTCGGGCTCGGCTTCATCATGCCGAACCTGACGGTGTTCGCGCAGCAGACAGCAGGGCGCGAACACCTTGGCATTGCCACGGCCATGCTGCAATCGCTGCGCATGGTGGGTGGCATGGTTGGCACCGCGATCGTGGGCACGCTGGTCACGCGCAGCTATACCGGAGGTGTGGAACATGCGCTGGCCGCCGCCAATGCCGGACAGTGGACGGCGCGCATGGCGGACCCGCAGGTGCTGATCGACAAGGCGTCGCAAGTCGCGTTGCTCGGCCAGCTTGAGCAAGCCGGGCACAATGGCGCCCTGCTGCTGGAGCAGGCGCGCGTGTCGCTGGTCAGTGCCATCCACCTCGGCCTGGTGGTCGCTGCGGTGGCCGCCGCGCTGGGCGTGTGGTGCGCCCGCCGGGTACCGTCGATCAAGCTGACCCGGGCGCCGGCGCCCGCCATGGCCGCCGACTGACGCGCCGGCCTGCAACGTAACCTGAGGAAAACGGATGGAACTGGAGCGACAAAGCGTGGCCGTACTGCAGCAGTTCGGCCGCACCTACCGCGCCTACGCGGCCGCGTTCGAGCAGCGCCTGGGGCTGCCGCTGCCCCGCTGGCGCATCCTGCATGCGCTGCATCACCAGGAGGGCGCGATCGGCCAGAAGGCGCTGGCTGACCTGGTCGGCATGGACCCCGGCGCGCTGACGCGGCAGCTCAAGGCCATGCAGGAACTTGGCTGGGTGGAGCGCAGCACCTCGGAACGCGACAACCGCGTGACGCACGTCACGCTGTCACGGACCGGCCAGCAGGTGGTGGCGCAAGCCATGCCGCTGCGCTCAGCTTTCCTGGAGGATGTGCTGGCCGAGGTGTCGCCGTCGACCATGCGCGAGCTGTCGCGCGGCCTGGCGCGGCTGGAGGCCGGCATCGCCTACGCGCAGGCCCACGCGGCACAGGCAGCCGACGCCGCCTGATACGGCTGCGCTCGTGCCGCTGGTGCTCAGGCAGTCAGCAGCATGCCGTTAAGCGCCGCAAATTCGAACAGTTCCCGGTCGTTGGTGACGCCGAGCTTCTGCATGGCGCAGTTCTTCTGCCGGCTGATGGTCTTGACGCTGCGGCAGAGCAGGACAGCGATCTCGCTCACGGACCGCCCGGTCAGGTACAGCCGCAATACTTCCATTTCACGCCGGGACAGGCGCTCCGCGCCGGCCTGGCCGGGTGCGGCCGGGTTGCCCGGATCGGCCTGCGACAGGACTTCCAGCGCGGATTTGCCGATGTAGTGGAAGCCCCGCTGGATACGGCAAACCACAGTCACCAGTTCTGACAGCGGCGAGTCCTTGAGCAACAGGCCGTGCACCTGGGTGTCGAGGATGGAGCGCAGCACCAGCGGATTGGTGAGGTCAGCACGATCACGGCCAGCGACGGATGCCGCCGCCGCAGGCTGGCAAGCAGGCGCAGGCCGTCGCTGTTGCCCTCGCCCTGTGCGGGCATGTGGTAGTCGGTGATCACGACATCGGGACGTAGGCTTTCCACGCTGTTCAGCAAGGCCGTCGCGCTGGTCACGCTGCCGCACACCTCCCACCCGGTCTGGGTATACAAGCGGTCCGCGACGGCCGCGCTTACCAGGGGGTGGTCGTCGGCAAGCAGGATCCTCAATGTCATCTGGTTGCTGCTCGATTCTGGTTCGTGGCAGCGCCGACATCAAGAAAACGCCGCACGTCAGCGAGACGTGCGGCGCAAAAACGACGCCAAACAATACGACGCCAGACAACTGCATGCATTGCCCCGGGACCGGGCCAAACGGGAGACGGCCGGACCGCTGCAATGCCATTGCAGGATATCGGCAGCGCGGCCTGGCGAAACTAGGAGGATTCGCAAAGCGCCGCCATGGCGCATCGGCCTGAGCGGGCCAAAGTCGCGCGAGTGTAGCGCAAGGTCAGCGCTCGGAAAAATGTCTCAAGACTGCAATAAAGACGCCGCCGCTGCTGCGAGGCCAAAGAAAAAGGCGCTGGCGCCATGCGGCTGCCAGCGCCTTCCGGACGCCGGTGCTGCGGGAGTTGCGTCAGGCCGGCGCGGGCTGCGCGTGGGCTGCGGGGCGCCCGTTGCGGCGGCCGTCGATGGCCTTGAGCGGGTCGCGCAGCACGGCGCTGCCGACGTCCATGATGTCGCGCAGCACGCCCTTGTCGCCGCTGCGCTCCGGTGCCCAGAAATGCAGTGCGGCCCATTCCGGGAAGCTGCTTGGCGGTGCTAGCAGGCGCGTCGAGCGCTCGCGCGTGACCAGCGGCACGTTGAAGTCCAGCACCGGGCAGATGCCCCCGGCCGAATGCAGCAGCGTGATCTGGGTATGCCATGACGGGACCACGGTCTCGCGATGCCCCGGGGTGCTGGCCTGGCGGCTCAGGAAGGTCCGCAGCGGGCTGCCGGCCTCGCAGTCTTCCTGCAGCAGGATCCAGTCGCTTTCGCTTTCGCCTTCGTCATGGCTGCCGCCGCGCGTGGCGCTGACCAGCCGGCGCGGCGTGGCCATGATGTTGTGCTGGCGCACGCATTCGGGATCGTGGCCGCTGTCGACGACGAAGGCGCAGTCCAGTTCGCCGCTGCCGAGATGGCCGGCAAGCGCGGCGTCGGCAATCACCGGACGCGTGACAAAGCTGTCTTGCGGAAACTGCTCGCACAGTGCCGTCAGGATCTCGGTGATGACCGGGTCGCCGATCGACGATGAAAAGCCGATCGAGACGCGCCTGCCGTCGTCACGGCGCTTGCTCAGGCCAGGCTCGCCGGGGCGCACCAGTTGGTTCCATTTGGCCAGGATCTGCCGCGCCGTCTGCTCCAGGCGCAGGGCGTGCGGAGTGGGTTCGAGCATCCCGTTGCGCTTGACGAACAGCGGATCGCCGGTGATTTCGCGCAAGCGCGCGAGGCTGTAGGCCACCGTGGGCACGCGTCCCTGCGTGCAGGCTGCAACGGCGCTGAGGTCCCGGTATTCCATGACGAGGACAAAGACATGCAACAACTTCGTGCTGACGTGACGCATTCCGACTTCTCCCGATCCACGACTTTGTTTTCGCTGTTTTTTTGCTTGTCCGACGCGTACTGCACTGCGCATGGGGCGCAAGAGCGGCCAGGTGTCAGGGCAATGATCCGGTCCCTGACTGGGACAGGCGCAAACGGCATGCACGGCGAGCAATGCGGGCATGTCCGGATGAAAACCAGGCGGGCAAAGGCCCGGGCAGGATGCTGCGAAAACGCATGGCACGACTCCTAAATGTCCGACTTGCGTCGACAAATGGCGCAGTGACGACTCGATCCTTCAGGCCCGGTACATGTTGGCAGCGTGGAATGCGCACCGTACAACGTCAGGGTGGTGCGGGCTGCCTGGCCGCTCTTCTGCCGGCGCCGCCAGGGCGCCGCGCGAAGGCGTGCGAAATTTAGTTGTGCCGAGGAATCTTAATACATGCTCAGCGAAAGTCATAGAAACTTGAATTGAGGGCAGTCTTCTAATTTTCTTTAGCACGTCTTTGTCCGTACATCAATACATGGCTTGAAATCGGGGTTGCGGGCCGATTCATGCACGACCACCGCCGTGCAGAAGGCCGTCATGCTCATGTGATATGGGGGCCGGCATTTCCGTTTCCGCGATGCGCAGCGCCAATGGTCTAACTAGATTCCAAATTGGCTTAACGAAATTTGGCAATGCGCGCCAGCGCACGCAGCAGCTTGCGCAGAGATAATTTTCTTAACTCGCGCAGCGAAGACACTGAATTGCCTTTTGGCGCGGCCCTGGGCTAACGTAGGGCCAGAGTCGGCACGGTTGGCGGCGCGGCTGGCGCCGCTTGAGGCCCGCTGTTGTGATGCGGAGAGATTCGTGAACAGACGGTATTCGGAAGAGCAGATCCGCAGCTACCTGGCCGAGGCGGCCAGTGGCGTGCCAGTGCGCGAGCTGTGCGCGCGCTATGGTTTCAGCGATGCTTCGTTCTACGGATGGCGTGCCCGTTATGGCCAGCCCAGCCAGGGGGATGCACGTGACGGCCGCAAGTTGCGCGAGCTGCAGGAAGAGAATGCCCGGCTGAAGAGTATGCTTGCGGATGCGCTGCTCAAGCTTGAGCTGATGCGCAACCGTACCGGCCGCCGCAATGGCACAGGCAAGGATCGCTAGCGGCGGACGGTTCCTGCAATGCGCCGCGGTGTCGGTTCCACATACCGCGGAGGGTTCTGGAGTATTGGTTTGACGAAGTTTCTGATCAAGGCGGGCGTGCTGGCATGCGCCGCCATGGTGGCTGTCCCGGCGTGGGCGGCCAGTGCTGCATCGGCGGCCGCGGCCGCCGGCACCCCGATGGTGGCCCCGCCGCCGCCACGGATGCTGGACGAAGCCACGGCCGTGGTGGAAGGACCTGATGGCACGCTGTCCGCGTCGCAGCGGCAGCACTGCCAGTCATTGCTGGACCAGATCAACGCGCTGCCCGGCGGGCCGCAGTGGTCCACCGGCAAGTCGTCGGTAGCCACTGCCGACGGGCGCACCTATCCGACACTGGAACGGCAGGCAGATCGCAAGCGCCTGGAAGAGGCGTATCGCCAGGAGTGCGCGCAGCAGCGCCGCTGAGGCGCCCCCCGGCAGCAGGCCGTCACCTGCGTACTTGTGGAGAGCCTACATGCACTGTTTCAAACACCTCTTCGCATGGTGCCTGGCACTGATGCTGATGGCGCCGCACGGGCCAGCGATGGCGCAGTCCAAACTGAGCAATGCCCAGCTTGACCAGCTGACCGCGCCGATTGCGCTGTATCCCGATGCGCTGCTGTCGCAGGTGCTGATGGCGGCCGCCTTTCCGGCCGATGTCGCGGCTGCGGCGCAATGGTCCAAGGCGAATCCCAGCCTGTCTGGCGATGCTGCGACCAAGGCAGTCGCCAGCCAGGCCTGGGACCCCAGCGTGCAGTCGCTGGCCGCGTTTCCGTCCGTGCTCGACATGATGGGCCGCCAGCCGCAGTCGGTGCAGTCGGTCGGCGACGCTTTCCTGGCCCAGCCCAACGACGTGATGGATTCGGTGCAGCGGCTGCGGGTGCAGGCGCGAACGCGGGCACGCTGAAGACGACCGAGCAGCAGAAGGTCGTGACGCAGACCACCGGCGGCACCACGATCGTGCAGATCGAGCCGGCCAATCCGCAAGTGGTCTACGTGCCGGCCTACAACCCGACCACGGTCTACGGCACCTGGGCGTACCCCGCGTATCCGCCGGCGTACTACCCGCCGCCGCCCGGCTCCGTGTTTGCCACGGCACTGGTAACGGGCATCGGCTTCGGGCTTGGCGTGGCGGCGGTCGATGCGATGTGGGGCGGGTTCAACTGGAATAGCCATGACGTCAACATCAATGTGAACCGCTACAACAACATCAACGTCAACCAGCGCCTGGACGTCAATCGTGCCAACGTGAACTGGCAGCACAACCCCGCCAACCGCGGCAACGTGCCCTACAACAATGCGGCGGTGCGCGGTCGCTATGACCAGCAGCGCCAGTCTGGCCTCGCCAGCCGCCAGCAGGGTGCGCAAGCCGGCCAGCGCGTGGGGCCTGCTGGCGGCGGGGTGCAGCGCCAGCCTTCCCAGCGCGACCAGGCGCGTGAGCGCGCCGCGCAGTCCTTCGAGGGCCGTACCGGACAATCCATCCCGGGCCATGCGGGCCATGCGGGCGGGGCGGCAGAGCGCTCGCGGCCCGGTGCGGCCGGCGGTGGCGTGCAGAATCCGCGGCCGGCAAGTGCCGACCGCCAGCGCGCAGACCAGGCCCAGGCCCGCGACCGTGCCCGCAATGCCAACCGGGACAGCGCGCTGCGCGGTGCCGGCAACGGCGACCGCGTGCGCCAGCAGACCCAGCACGCGGCAACGCCGCAGCGGGAAGCGCCGCATGCGCGCCCAGGCGGGTTCCACCAGAACGGCGGCGGGCGCCAGGGTGGTGGACTGGGCGGCGGCGGTGAACATTTCGGCCATGGTCGGTAAGTCATGATGCGCCTGACCGATAACCCATTCTCTGCTGCAGCCGGAGCGCGCGCTGCGCACGCTGGTGGCGGCCGTCGCCCTGTCCCTGGGCCTGCCGGCGATGGCCCAGCAGGTGTTCCCGGGTCCTGACGCGGCCGCCGAGGCGCTGGGCGATGCCATCGCGCGCAGCGACGGCGACGCCCTGCAGCGCGTGCTGGGCAAGCAATACCAGTCGCTGGTGCCGCAGGGCGCCATCGACCGGGACGATGTCTATGAATTCCTTGGCGCCTGGGCGCGCCACCATGCCGTACAGCCCGATGGCGAGCGCCGCGCGCTGATCGAGGTCGGGCAGAGCGGATGGACCTTCCTCGTGCCGCTGGCGAAGCAGAAGGACGGCTGGCAGTTCGACCTGCGCGCCGGCCAGCAGGAAGTGCGCCGCCGCCGGCTCGGGCGCAATGAACTGGTGACGATGGAAACGCTGCTGCAGCTGGCCGATGCCCAGCAGCGCTACGCAGAGCAGGTGGGGCAGGGGCGCTACGCCACCCAGCTGATCAGCGCGCCGGGCAAGACCAACGGCCTGTACTGGCCCGCGGCCAGCGAGCAGGACGCCAGCCCGATCGGTCCCGATGCGCTGGCCGTGGCCCGGATACGCAGCCGCAGACGCCTTCTACGGCTACCACTACCGGATCCTGCCACCGGCCAAGGGCAGCGACGCCAAGTACGGCCTGATTGCATGGCCGGCCCGCTATGGCGATACCGGCGTGCACACCTTCATGCTCGGCAGCGACCGCGTGTTCTATGAGCGCGACCTCGGGTCCAGCACGGCATCGCGCGCCAGGACTATCCGCAGTTTTTCGCCGGCCGGCTGGCAGCTCGTGGCGGACCACTGAGCCCTCTTGCGCCCCGGCCAGCCGTCTAGGCCAGCCGAGGTTCGCCGAACTCCGCGCCGTAGGCGTCTGATCTGGCCGCCGCCTGGCGCGGGGCCGGATCCAGGTCGGCATAGACCGAGGCCAGCCCGTCGCGGTCGATGATGCGCAGGTGCCGCTGGCGCACCGAGATCAGCCCGACCGAGGCAAAGCGCGACAGCAGCCGCGACACCGTTTCCAGGGTCAGCCCGAGCAGGCTGGCGATGTCGGTGCGCGACATGGCCAGCGTCAGCGCGCCGTCGCGGTTGCCGTCGCGGCGCGCCTGCTCGCCGGCCAGGTCGAGCAGCAGCATGGCCAGGCGCTGCGGCGCCCTCATCGATCCCACTGCCACCAGCAGCACGCGTTCGCGCTCGGCATTGCGGCGCATCGCGTCCAGCACCGTTTCACGGAATGGGGCGGCCTGCATGAGCGCGCGCAGGGACTCGACCGATACAGCACAAACCACCGAGTCCTGCAGCGCGATGGCGGCGGTCCCGTGGAGCGGGCCTTCATGCGGCTCAAGCCCCAGCACATCGCCGGGCAGCGAAAAACCCGTTACCTGCCGCCAGCCCAGCGGCGATTCATAGACCTGCTTGGCGCTGCCATGGCGCAGGGGGTAGACCGTCAGCGCAGGGCGCCCCTGGCGGAAAACATGCTCGCCGGTGCGCACTTCCACCCGCTGCGGCTGCAGCGCCACCGGTGCGTGCGACAGGGGAGCTTGCGCCCCCGCGCTATGGCAAACGTGGCGAAAGAGGCAGAGCAGGCAGGCTGGGGCGCCGCTGTCCGGCATGGTGTCATTGTCCTCCGGTGGCGATGGCCAAGTATAAGACGCCGGCAACGCAAGCCATCTCGCTGCGATCTGCATTCTTTCGTATTGCTAATTTAGAAATTTCGCATCGCGGGGGCGAGGCGCGTTGCGTTTGTGCCATAACGACGGGGGCACGCCGGTGGACGTAAGGCTGATTATGGTATGCTGCAACGCAACAATAAAGGCATAGGGGGGAGATTCCGTCACACGACCAGGAGTCCTCATGACCAAAAGCCTCGCCGCTGACTGGCATGCGCAGATCCGGCGACTGAGCCGCGCGCAAGCCCGCACAGAAGCCCAGGTGAAGTCCTGGCTGGGCCGCATGGATTCGCTGAATCCGCTCACACCGGCTCGCCCTGCTGGCCCGCCGGGCAAAGTCCGGCCCGCCCGGCCGGCACCCGCGCCGGATTCCCTGCCCGGTACCTGGCAGGCGCACAGGCTGCGCCTGGCGCCGCTGCCCGGCGAACTGGTGCCGCAACTCTCGTATCACCTCTACATACCGTCCAAGGCCCATCGCGGCCCGTTGCCGGTGGTGGTAGTGCTGCATGGCTGCCGCCAGACGCCGGATGACCTGTCGGCCGGCACCCGCATGAATGCGCTGGCCGAGCGCGAGGGATTTATCGTGGCCTACCCGCAACAACCCTTGCGGCGCCAGGTGCAGCGCTGCTGGCAGTGGTTCGACCTGGGTGCCGCCGAGGGCGGACGCGAGGCGCAGGCGGTGGCCGCGCTGATCGATACGCTGGCCGCGCGCCACGACGTACGCGAGCGCGAGATCTACCTGGCCGGCATGTCCGCCGGCGCGGCCATGGCCGCGCTGGTGGCGTTGCGCTACCCGGGCAAGGTGGCGGCCGCGGCCCTGCATTCCGGCGTGGTCATCGGCGCGGCCGACAACCCGCGCGCCGGCCTGCGGGCGATGCAGCAAGGCTCGGCCGCCGAGCCGTCATGGCTGCTGGATGCCGCCGGCGTGACGCCGGGCGGTCCCGAGATGCCCGCGCTGGTGATCCACGGCCTGGCCGACGATGCCGTGCATCCGGTCAACGGCCGTCTGCTGGCGCGGCAGTTCCTGGCCTACAACGGCCTGGAAGACCGGCTCGCCGGTACGCCCGAGCGGTCCAACCCGGATGACGAAGCGCCGGGCCGGTCCCATGAATACCGCTTCGGCCGCTGGCGCCGCGACCTGGTGACGCTGGTGGAAGTGGAGGGCCTGGGCCACGCCTGGAGCGGTGGGGACGCCAGCTATGGCTACCACAGCGATATCGGCCCGGATGCCAGCTCGATGATGTGGCAGTTCTTCAGCCAGCACCGGCGCTGAAGTCCGGCGGCACCAATGCGCAAGAAGCGCGCATGAAAAAAGGGAGGGCGCCTGCCCTCCCTTTTTCATTGCAGCAGCAGCGTCACCCGCGCGAGCGGTCCTTGACGAACAGCGCGGTCACCATGCCCAGCACGCACAGGGCGACCACGTAGTGGGCCGGCGCCAGCGGATCCTGCTTCAGCATCAGCGTGACGACCATCGGCGTCAGCCCGCCGAAGATCGCATACGACACGTTGTACGAGAATGACAGGCCCGAGAAGCGCACCTGCGCCGGGAATGCATTGACCAGCACGAACGGCACCGCGCCGATGGTGCCGACCAGGAAGCCGGCCAGCGCATAGAGCGGCAGCAGCAGGTCGGGGCGGGTGAAGATGGTTGTGTAGAACGCGTAGGCGCAGATGGCCAGCAGCAGGCCGCCGAAGAACAGCGTGCGGCGCGCGCCGATGCGGTCGGCCAGCGCGCCGGAGACGACGCAGCCGACCGTCAGGCACAGCGTGGCAACGCTGTTGGCGACCAGTGCCGTGCGCGCGTCAAAGCCGTACAGCTTCTGCAGGAAGGTGGGCGTCATCAGGATCACCACCACGATGCCGGCCGACAGCATCCAGGTCAGCAGCATCGACACCGCGACGCTGCCGCGGTGGTTGCGCACCACCGACTTCAGCGGCATTTCCGCGGCCAGCGCCTTGCGCTGCTGCAGTTCGGCGAAGACCGGGGTCTCATGCAGCCAGCGCCGCAGGTACATCGAGGCGATGCCGAACACGCCGCCGATCAGGAACGGCACGCGCCAGCCGTGGTCGGCCAGTTCGGCCGGGGTGAAGACGCTGTTGATGCCGGTGGCGACCAGCGAACCCAGCAGGATGCCGGCAGTCAGCCCCGCGGTCAGCGTGCCGCAGGCATAGCCGACATGGCGCGCCGGCACGTGCTCCGAGACGAACACCCAGGCGCCGGGCACTTCGCCGCCGACGGCCGCGCCTTGCAGAATGCGCAGTACCAGCAGCAGCACCGGCGCGGCCAGGCCGATCGACTGGTAGGTGGGCATCAGGCCCATCAGCAGCGTGGGCACCGACATCAGCAGGATCGACAGGGTGAACATCTTCTTGCGGCCGAGCAGGTCGCCGAAGTGCGCCATGATGATGCCGCCCAGCGGCCGGGCCAGGTAGCCGGCCGCGAAAATGCCGAAGGTCTGCAACTGGCGCAGCCAGTCCGGCACCGACGGCGGGAAGAACAGCTGCCCGATGACCGTCGCGAAAAAAACGAAGATGATGAAGTCGTAGAACTCAAGGGCGCCGCCAAGCGCGGCAAGGGCAAGGGTCTTGTAATCCTGGCCGGTCAGCGGGCGCGCGCTGGCTCGCGGCGCGCCGCCGACACCCACGGCGGTACTGCTGGTGGTAGACATGAATGGACTCGCATGGAAGAGATCGCATGCGAAGCGCGCAGCACGGAATACGTGATGGGTGTGGCCGGTGGGTACAGCGCAGGGGAGGCAGGCACGATGTGGCGGGTAAGCCGCAGGCTTGCGACGAAACGCTTCGCAAAGGACGTAAAGATACCAGATCGGCCTATGCGGCGTTGAGGGGGCAATTCTGATTTCTTTGCTTTGTCCGAAACCGTTGCCATAATGTCGAAAAATGTGAAATCCGGGGCACAAACCATCGTGCAGCATCGGAATGCGGGGTCAGATCTTCTGGAACGACATGGCTTTCAAGCAATCCATCCAGGCAGTGGCTGCCACGCCACGCGGCCGGCTGGCGACGCGCGTCGCCAGCGGCGTGGTCGCGGCGCTCGCGGTGTTCGGGCTGGCGGGGTATTTTGGCGGCCCGCCGCTGCTCAAATACCTGATTGAAAAGAACGCGACCGAGGCGCTGGGGCGCAAGGTCACGCTGGGCAAGGCCCACGTGCGCCCGTTCGAGCTGGCGGCCACGCTGACGGACCTCACTATCTATGAGCGCGACGGCAAGACCCCCGCGCTGACGCTGGGCGAGGCCGAGGCCAATACTTCGCTGGCCTCGGTCTGGCACCTGGCGCCGGTGGTGGACAACCTGCATGTCGACCGGCTGGCCGTGCACGTGCTGCGCGGCGCCGACGGCCGCATGAGCTTTGCCGATGTCCAGGACAAGCTTGCGGCCCTGCCGCCCAAGCCGCCCGATGCCAAGCCCGCGCGCTTCTCGGTCAACAACATCGCGGTCACCGGCACCAGCTTCAGCTATGACGACAAGCAGCTCGGTTCCAGCCTGCGCGTCGACAACCTGACGCTGACCCTGCCGTTCCTGTCGAACCTGCCGCATGACGTCGAGATCGTGACGCGGCCCACGCTGAGCGCACAGGTCAACGGCACGCCGCTGGCGCTCGATGGCGAGGTGCTGCCGTTTGCCGATTCGCGCCAGACCCGGCTCAACGTCAACCTTGACGGCCTGGAGGTCGCGCGGCTGATGGCGTTCGCGCCGCCGCTGCGCGATGCCGAGGTCAAGTCCGGCAAGCTCGACACGCGCCTGACCGTGGCCTTCCGCCAGCAGAAGGACACGCAGGAGATGCTGGTGATGGGCACGGCCGCGCTGCGCGATGCCGAGGTCGTCACGCGCGCCGGCCAGCCGCTGGTCAAGAGCGGCCGCCTGGCAGTGGATATCGGCAAGCTCGAGCCGCTGGCCCACCGCGCGCAGCTGCGCAGCGTGGAGATTGAAGGGCTCGGCGTGGAAGCCGCACGGCGCGCGGATGGCTCGCTGAACCTGGCCACGGCGTTCCTGCCGCAGGCGGTCAGCAAGTCCACCGATGGTGTGGCGCCGGCACCGACACCGGCATCCGCGCCCGTCGCGGCGTCAGGCGCCCAGGCAACGCCCGCGGCGCCGCCGGCCACGGCAGCCAAGGACGTGCCGTGGCGCTATGCGGTCGACCGCATCGTCGTGAAGCAGGCCAGGCTGGGGTTTGAGGACGCGCTGGCGCCGTCGGGCCAGGGCAAGCTTGCGCTCGGCCCGCTCGATGCCGAGGTCAAGGGTTTTGCCGGCACGGAAGGGGACAAGCCGGCCCGCATCGACGCCACGCTGACCGTGGCCGACGGCCAGACGCTGCACCACACCGGCGACCTGTTGCTGCGCGACGGCACGCTGGCCGGCACGCTGGAAACCACCGGCCTGCGCCCGCAAGGGTTTGCCGCGTGGTGGCCGCGCGAGCTGCGCAGCCAGTTCGGCGAGACCGCGGTCAATGCCGAGCTGCACTACCGCATGGCGTGGGCCACGCCGCAGTTCCAGTTCGTGCTGGAAAAGTCGCGGCTGGAGCTGGCGCCGCTCTATGTCGCGACGCGCGAGCCGGTGACGATGCCGGTATCCGCGGCCGCCCGCGCCGGCGCTGACGCGCAGGAGCGGGCCACTGCCAACGGCAACGCTGGCCCCCGCGCCAGCCGCCGCGAACGCGAGCGCGCCGCCGCCGACCGCGAAGGCGCCAACCTGCCGCTGCTGCGTGCGGAAAAGCTGGTGCTGGAAGATATCCAGTTCGACCTCGCCAAACAGACCTTCGCCACCAGCCAGGTCACGCTGGCGCAGCCGCAGATCGCCGCCACGCGCGACTACCACGGCCAGCTGATCGAGATGGCGCGACTGTGGGCCACGGAATCGGCACAGCAGGCGCGCGCCACGCCGCGCCAGGCCGCACCGGCCGCAGCCACCGCCAGCGGCGCGCCAGCCCCCGGCGGCTGGAAGGCCAACATCGGCAAGGTCACTGTTGACGGCGGCAGCGCGCGCCTGGCGGACTACCAGCCAGCCGAGGCCAACCGCGGCCGCCCGGTGATCCACGAGTTCCGCAATATCGCGCTCGCCACCGGCGCCATCGCCTGGCCGCTGACGCCGGCGGCGGTACCGGTCAGGCTGCATGCGGAGTCAGGCCAGCGCGGCGTGATCGGCGTGGACGGTTCGGTGCTGCCGACCGTCCCGGCCAGCCGCCTGCAACTGGACCTGCGCGAGGTGGAAATGCGCCCGCTGCAGCCCTACCTGGCCGACCGCTTCAATGCCGCGCTGCGCAGCGGCACGCTGACGGTCAAGGGCAAGCTCAATGTCGACGCGCCCACAGGCAAGCCCATCGCGGCGCAATTCGCTGGCAACGTGCTATCCGGCAACGTGCGCACGGTCGACCGTATCAGCGGCGACGACTTCCTGCGCTGGCGCTCGCTGGCGGTGTCGGGCATCGACTTTGCCATGGACGAGAGCAAGGGGCCGATGCGCGTGAGCCTGGGCAATGTCGCGCTGTCTGACTTCTATGCCCGCGTGATCCTGAACGCCAACGGCCGCCTGAACCTGCAGGACGTGATGGCCGGCGGCGCCGCGAAGGGCGAGGCAGCGCCGTCCACCAGCCTGACGCAGGCCAGCCCGGCATCGGCGCCGGCAACGCCGCCGGTGCAGGTCGGCGATACGCGCACGGCCCAGGTGGAGCAGAAGCCGGGCGGGCCCAAGCCGCAGGTGCGCATCGGCGGGGTCTCGCTCGAGAAGGGCAACATCAATTTCTCGGACTTCTTCGTCAAGCCCAACTACTCGGCCAACCTGACCGGCATGAAGGGCAAGGTGTCCAAGGTGTCGTCGGGCGACCCCACCCCGGCCGACCTGGTGCTGGATGGCCGCATCGACGACGATGCGCCGGTCAATATCAGCGGCAAGCTCAATCCGCTGGGTGAGCAGCTGTTCCTGGACATTGCCGCCAAGGCCTCGGGCGTGGAACTGACCCGGCTCACGCCCTATGCGGCCAAGTACGCCGGCTACCCGATCACCAAGGGCAAGCTGACGGTGGACGTGGCCTACAAGATCGAGAACGGCAAGCTCGATGCGAGCAACCACCTGTTCCTGGACCAGCTCACCTTCGGCGAGCGCGTCGACAGCCCGGATGCGACCAAGCTGCCGGTGCTGCTGGCGGTGTCGCTGCTGAAGGACCGCAACGGCGTGATCGACGTGAACCTGCCGGTGTCGGGCTCGCTGTCGGATCCGGAGTTCAGCATCGGCGGCGTGATCGTGCGCGTGATCGTCAACCTGCTGACCAAGGCGATCACGTCGCCGTTCTCGCTGATCGCCTCGGCCTTTGGCGGCGGCGGGGGCGAGGAACTGGGCTACGTCGAGTTCGCGCCCGGCACCGCGACGCTGACGCCGGCGGCCAAGGACAAGATCGCCAAGCTGGGCCAGGCGCTCAATGACAGGCCGTCGCTGCGGCTGGAAATCAGCGGCCGCATCGACCCGGCCACCGACGAGGCCGGCGCGCGCCGCGCGTGGCTGGATGCGCGCGTGGCCGAGCAGAAGCGGCGCGACCAGCGCGACAGCGCACAGGCGGGCGGCGAGGCCGGCAACGACGAAGCCGGCGAGCAGGGCGCCGAGATCAAGGTCTCGAAACAGGAATACCCGAAGTACCTGGAGCAGGTCTACAAGCGCACTTCCATGAAGAAGCCGCGCAATTTCGTCGGCTTCACTAAATCCCTGCCGCCCGAGGAAATGGAAAAGTTGCTGATGGCCAACTCCACGGTCACCGAGGCCGACCTGAAGCGCCTGGCCGAGCAACGCGCACTGGTGGTCAAGCAGTCGCTTGAACGCGAGGGCAAGGTGCCGGAAAGCCGGCTGTTCCTGACCGCGCCCAAGCTCAGCGCCGAGGGCATCAAGGACAAGGGCGCGCCCAACCGCGTGGACTTCTCCATCCGCGGGTAGACGCCGGGGGAGACGATTTGCAAGGCCGCCCGCCGCATGGCGGGCGTGTCATGCCATCACACCGCGAGGCGCCCCGATCTCACGTTTCGCCCCACTGCCTCAGCAGATTGTGATAGCACCCCACCAGCGTCCTCCGGGCGCCCTCATCGGCGCCGGTCTGGTTCAAGGTCTGGATCGCATTGTCCATATCGAACAGCATCGCACGCCGGGCATCGTCCCGCACCAGGCTCTGGATCCAGAAGAAGCTGGCCAGCCGCACGCCGCGCGTGATCGGGGTGACCTGGTGCAGGCTGGTGGCGGGATAGACGACCATGTCGCCGGCCTCCAGCCTGACCGAATGGGCACCGTAGGTGTCCTGCACCTGCAACTCGCCACCGTCGTAGCTGTCCAGCTCCGACAGGAACAGGGTGGCCGAGATGTCGGTGCGCAGCTTGCGCCCGTCGTACGGATGGATGCGCACGCTGCCGTCCACATGGGCGCCGAAGGTCATTCCTTCGCTGTAGCGGTTGAACATCGGCGGATAGACGATGTTGGGTAGCGCCGCGCTGATAAACAGCGGATTGCGCTCCAGCATCGACAGGATCAGCTGCTGGCACTCCCGTGCCACTTCCGAGCGTTCGTCGATCTGCTGGTTGAACTTGACCGGCGCACCCGAGTAACCGGCGGTGACGCGCCCGTCCACCCAGGCCTCGCCGGCCTGCTCCAGGCGCTGGCGCAGGGCGCCGACCTGTTCGGCGCTGAGAACTTTGGGGATGACGACTAGCATGGGGCTCCTGGCGCCACGACCGGCGGCACCAGGGGGCCGCCAGCCGCGGGTTACATCCGGTAGGTGAACGAAAGCATCGCCGTGCGGCCGGTGCCGGGTACGGACCGCCCGCCGTCGGACTGAATCAGCGCATCGTAATACTTCTTGTCGAAGATATTGAACAGATTCAGCCGCACATCGTACTTCGGCTGGTGGTAGGCCAGCATGCCGTCCCAGCGCACGAAGCTGCCCACCTGGACGGTGTTGGTATTGTTGGCAAAGCGTTCCGACATATAGAAGGCACCGCCGCCGATTTCCCAGTTGGGCAGGAAGGCGTAGCTGGTCCAGGCGGTGGTGGTGTGCTTGGGCGTGTTGGTCGGCACCTTGCCGGTGGTGTTGGCGGCAATGCCGTTGACGATCTCGGCATCCAGGTAGGTGTAGCCGGCAAACACCTGCCAGCGGCTGGTGATGCGTCCGGTGGCGCCCGCGCGGAAGCCGTTGACGCGGATCTTGCCGCTCAGCGCATAGGTGGTGGCGTCGATCTGGCTGCGGGCGTTGTCCTTGGTGATCTGGAAGATTGCCGACGTCAGCGACAGGTCGCCGCCAAGCAGGTCCCACTTGCCGCCCGCTTCATAGGACTTGTTCTTTTCGGGGTCCAGGCTCTGCTGGCCCACGGTGCCGGTCAGCTGCTCCAGCGATGGGTTGAACGAGGTGCCGTACGACACGTAGTAGGACTGCGCCTCGGTAGGCTGCCAGATGCCGCCCAGGCGCACGCTGGTGAAGTTGACCGTCTGCTCGGCATTGGCCAGTGCGGTGTTGCCCAGGGTGTTGGTCGAGTTGACCGAGTTGGTGATGCTGGCCATGTAGCGGTCGTAGCGCACGCCCGCCACCGCCTTCCATTGCTTGCTGAACTCGATCGAGTCGTTCAGGTAGGCCGCCAGCGTATTGGCCGAGCCGCCCTGCAGGTTGCCGGTGCTGGTGGGCACGCTGGCCGGCGACGCGGTGTAGGCCGGATTGACCAGCGGCTCGCAGGCCACGAAACCGGAGGTGCCAGCCGCGGCGGTCGCAGTGGCGGCCGGGTTCAGCGCCACGCCGTTGCAGCTGCCGTTGCGATAGTAGTTCTGGTTGTTGTAGCCGTCGTGGCCCACTTCGGCCCCCACCAGCAGCGTGTGTTTGACCGGGCCCGTGTCGAAGCTGGCGGTCAGTTCGGTCTGGTTGAAGATCGAGTAGTCACGGATCTTGCGGTCATGGCTCTGCAGGCGAACAAAGAGCTGGTCCAGCGGCAGCGTGCTGGTGGTGAGCGGCGTGAAGCCCCTGGCGCCGACCGAGCCAACCGAGTTGGGCGCGGTCTCCCGGGCATCGGTCTCAACGTAGTTGAACTGCGTCTGGTTGCGCAGCCGCAGGTTGGGCGAGAACTTGTGCGTGATGCCGGCGTTGAGCGACGCGATGTCCTGGATGGTGCGGTCGTCGGTGAAGCCGTAGAAGGTATTGCGGTCGACATTGGTCGGATGGCCGTTCAGGTTCGAGAAGCCATAGTCCGGCATGTCGCGGTTATGCTGCAGCAGCGCCGACAGCGTGATCTCGGTCGAGGTGCCGATGCCGGTGCGCCACGACGGCGCGATGCCAAAGTCCCGCACCGTCATCTCGTCGCGCGTGCTCGGCTTGCCGTCCTGCGCCATGGCCGATATGCGGAACGCCGAGGTGTCGCCCGTGGGCGTGTTGTAGTCGGCGGTGGCGCGCACCAGGCCGTTGGTGGTGACCGAGCCGGTCACCTCGGTGGCGGCCTTCAGCGTCGGCTTCTTGCTGACCTGGTTGATCACGCCGCCGGTAGAGCCGCGGCCGAACAGCATCGACGACGGCCCCATCAGCACCTCGACCTGCTCGAGTGCGAAGGTATCGCGATAGTACTGGCCGCGGTCGCGGAAGCCGTCCAGGTAAATGTCGGTCCGCGCCGAGAAGCCGTTCAGGTTGATGTTGTTGCCGATCTGGCCGCCTTCGGCACCGCCGATAGTGATACCCGGCACGTTGCGCAGCGCATCGGCCAGCGAGCTGACGCCCTGCGATTCCATCAGCGCCTTGTTCACCACGGTGACCGACTGCGGCACGTCGCGCAGGTCGGCCGGCAGCTTGCTCAGCGACGCCTTGCCGGCGTTGAAATCGCCGCGGGAGGCCTCGCCGTTGACCACCACTGCCGGCAGCGTGGCGGCCGGCTTTATCTGCGTGGTGGTGGTTGAAGGTGCGGGAGCTTGCTGGGCGAGAGTGGCGGCGGGCGTGGCGCACAGCGCGAGCAGCGCGGTGGCAATGCGGGTGCGGCGATTCATGGTTATGGTCTTGGTCTACCCCTGCGGTCGGGGCCCAGCCGTCCTACGCCGCCACGCACGAATATGCCTGGGCCGGTGTTGCGCGAAAGGGGTCAAAATGGGGTCTTCCTCTGGGCGAGTCGAAATATAAATACGAATGATTGTTGTTGCAATTCGCGTTGTGTTGCCGACACAGACAATTCAGACTCTGGATCAATGTATGTAGTAATAGACATTGGCAATATTAAGTGCGCTATTAGGTATTTTTAAATAGGTCCCGTATGCTGAGAGAGCCTGCGGCGGCGCAAAAACGATCCCGGCGCGAAACAGCGACCATACATTTGCTCGCAAACCGGAAATAACGACTGAAGAAAATAAGCGGTGGCTTCGGGAAACACCCGCTCAGGGCGGATTTCCGGATCGTGGACAATTCTCGGGCTGACTAGCCGGCGGCGCACCGCGCGGCGGCGCAGCAATCAAGGCCGCGAAAACCGGTATGATTCGGCCCGGACAATCCGTTCCATAGCCGATTCAGGAGTGTGTTTTGCAGCAGGATCAACTGGAAGCCGCCGTCGCCTACAAGACCTGGGTGTGCGTGATCTGCGGCTGGGTCTACGACGAAGAACAGGGTTGGCCGGAAGACGGCATCGCCCCCGGCACGCGCTGGGAAGACATCCCCGAGGACTGGCGCTGCCCGGAATGCGACGTCGGCAAGGCCGAATTCGCCATGATCGAGCTGTAACGCCGCAGGCACTTCCCTGTCCGGCTGATCCTTCCAGGCTCAGCCCTGGGCTTGCGCCAGCATGGCAGCAAGCAGCACATTGGCGCCCGCCTCGAGATGCTCGGGCCTGGCGTCCTCGATCTCGTTGTGGCTGATGCCGTCCTTGCACGGCACGAAGATCATTGCCGTCGGCGCCACCCTGGCCAGGTAGACCGCGTCGTGGCCCGCGCCGGTAACGATGTCCCAATGCCGGTAGCCACGCGCCGCGGCCGCCTGCCGGACATGCGCCACAAGCTCGGGCGCGAAGGGCGTCGGCTCGAAGCGCTGGATCGCTTCGACTTCCACCGCCAGCGCGGCACCTGTCGTGCTGCCGCTGGCCAGCGCCGCGCACGCCGCGCGCAGCCTTGCTTCCATCCGGTCAAGCTGGCCGCCATCGAGATGGCGAAGGTCGACGCTGAACTGCACTCGCCCCGGGATGACGTTGCGTGAAGACGGGTGGACATTGACCACCCCGACCGTCCCCCGCCCATCGGGGGCAAAGTCATTCGCGATCTTCGTCACTTCCTGGAACAGGAACGACGCGCCATGCAGGGCGTCCCGGCGCAGCGGCATGGGGGTGGGGCCGGCATGCGCCTCCATGCCAGTCACCGTGACGTCATACCAGCGCAGGCCAAGCGACCCTGTCACCACGCCGATGACCTTGTCCTCGGCCTCGAGGATCGGGCCTTGCTCGATATGCGCCTCGAAGTACGCGCCAACCTTGTGGCCGACCGGGGCGGTGCCCGCATAGCCGATCGCCGCGAGTTCGCCGGCAACGGACTTGCCGGCGTTGTCCGCTGCCGCCAACGCGGTGGCCTCCGGGAAAACGCCGGCGAACACGCCCGATCCCATCATCACCGGCACGAAGCGCGCGCCTTCCTCATTGGTCCAGATCGCCAGTTCCAGCGGCGCCTCGGTGGTCACGCCGTGGTCATTGAGCGTGCGCATGACTTCCAGTCCGGCCATGACGCCATAGCATCCGTCGAACTTGCCGCCGGTGGGCTGGGTGTCGATATGGCTGCCGGTCGTCACCGGGGCAAGCGCGTCGTTGCAGCCCGCCCGGCGCCCGAAGATATTGCCCACGCGGTCGATGCGCACGGTCAGGCCGGCCTCTCGCATCCAGCCGGTGACGAGGTCGCGCGCCTGCCCGTCCAGCGCGGTCAGGGCCAGGCGCGCATTGCCGCCCCTGGGCGTGGCGCCGACCTGCGCCAGGTCCATCAGCGCTTGCCACAGGCGTTCGCCATTGATCGTGATTGCGTTCATGCGCCCGTTCCTGACTGTTGGATGCCGCCGAAGAAGGCCTTTGCATTGGCGGCGAGCGAATCGAGGTGGTAGCCGCCTTCCTGCACGATCAGCGTGGGCAGGCCAAGTGAGGCAACGGCGCGGCCGAGGCGGCCGAAGCCTTCGGTGGACACGTCCACCAGCGACTGCGGATCCTCGCGGTAGATGTCGAAGCCAAGCGACAGCACCAGCGCGTCTGCCTGGAAGCGTTCGATGGCGCCGCGCGCCGTGTCCAGCTTGTCGAAGAAGACTGACTCGGGCGAACGGTGCGGCATCGGCAGGTTGAGGTTGTGGCCGGCGCCTGCGCCGCGGCCGTGCTCATCGTCGAAGCCCGCGACCACCGGATAGGAATTGGTCGGGTCGCCGTGGATCGACACGTAGAGCACATCGGCCCGGTCGTAGAAGATCTCCTGGATGCCCTGGCCGTGGTGCATGTCGGTATCGAGGATGGCCACGCGGCCAAAGCGCGCGCGCAGGGCCTGGGCGGCGATCGCGGCATTGTTCAGGTAGCAGAAGCCGCCCGCCGCGTCGCGCCGGGCATGATGGCCCGGCGGCCGGCACAAGGCGTAGGCGCTGCGTTCGCCGTCCAGCAGCGCCAGGGCGCCGGCCACCGCGCTCTGCGCCGACCAGTAGGCCGAGCGCCAGGTGTTCAGGCCCACCGGGCAGCTGCCGTCGGCGAGATAGCGCGCGGCCTGCGCCAGCACGCCGCGCAGGGCGTTGGGCTCGCGCACGAAGATATTGGACATGACCTCGTCGCCCCAGTCCTCCGGCAGCTCGCGCCAGCTGGCATGGGCGTCCTGCAGGAACTGCAGGTAAGGCTGGTCGTGCACGGCGGCGAGCGGCGCGAGGCCGTGGTCAGCGGGGGCGTGGAGCGCGAAGCCAAGCGCCTCTGCCGCCTGCACCAGCCGCTGTGCCCGCGCGGGCAGCTCCTGCGGCGAGCGCATCTTGCCGCGCGAGTAGTAACTCTGCGGATGGTGCAGCAATTGCTCGGGATGGAAAAACGTCAGCATGGGGTTGGCAATGTCCGTGGAAAGGCGTCAGGCCTGCGCGGCTTGCGCGGCGGGTTGTGGTTGCTGGCGCTGGCGTGCATCGATGCTGGCGATGCACAGCAGCGACACGCCGGCCAGCAAGGTGTAGAACACCGCCAGCGGCCACCATTGGCCCTGGAAGCGCTGCGCGAGGATGGTCCCCACCAGCGGTGTCAGCCCGCCCGCCACCGCGCCGCAGACCTGGTAGGACAACGAGATCGCCGAGTAGCGCACGCGCGTTTCGAAGACACCGCTGACAAAGCCCGCGATCACCGAATAGAAGCTCGCCATGCACACCACCGCCAGCGCGATGCCGAGCACGATGGCCGGCGCCTGGCGCGTCTGCACCAGCAGGAACATCGGATAGGGGGAAGCCATGGCCAGCAGCGCGGCCAGCTTGAGGAAGCGCGCGCCGCCAAGCTTCTCGGCCAGCCAGGCGGCCAGCGGCTGCGCCAGGAACTGGATGATGGCCACGGCGAACAGGCAGTCGAGAATCAGCGTCCTGGACAGCGACAGGTATTGCGTGGTGTACGCAATCATGAAAGTGTTGGTGAAGTACACCCCGGCAATGCCGATGGTATTGGCGCCGATGCACAGCAGCACCGGCACGCGGGCCGTGCGCCAGACTTCGGCAATCGGCAGCCTGGCGGTCTTGCGCTGCGCCTGCACCTGCGCGAACTCGGGCGATTCGTTCACGCCCAGCCGGATCGCCACGCCCACCAGCAGCAGCGCCGCGCTGGCCAGGAATGGCAGGCGCCAGCCCCAGTCCATGAACACGTCGTGCTCCATCGATGTCACCGCGCGGAAAGCCAGCAGCGACAGGATCAGGCCGGCCGGGCTGCCGAGCTGCGCGAACGAGGCGAAGAAGGTGCGGCGGCCCTTGGGGGCATGCTCGCCCGCCATCAGCACCGCGCCGCCCCATTCGCCGCCCACGGCGATGCCCTGCACCACGCGCAGCAGCACCAGCAGCACCGGCGCGATGGCGCCCGCGGTGGCGTAGGTCGGCAGCAGGCCGATGCCGATGGTGGCCACGCCCATCATCATGAGCGTGGTCATCAGCGCCTTCTTGCGGCCGATGCGGTCGCCCCAGTGGCCGAACACGATGCCGCCGAGCGGACGGGCAAAGAACCCGACCGCGAAGGTGCCGAATGACGCCAGCGTGCTCAGGAAGGGGTCGCCGCCGGGGAAGAACAGCGGGCCGAACACCAGCGCGGCGGCGGTAGCGTAGATGTAGAAGTCGTACCACTCGATCATGGTGCCGACAAAGGCGGCCGTGGCGGCGCGCACGGGCTGGCGCGTGCCGGAAGGGGACACTTGCATGGACTGGCTCCTCACTATGTTTGTGCCGCTGCATCAGGGGCAGCTGTGGGAGGAGTTATCGCCCGTTGACAAACATCAGTCAAATTTCTAATATTTATTTTTCATATAATCTGAATTTATACGGTGGCGTGATGGAGCGTTCTGCCCTGGACCGGGCCCTGCTGACCGACCGGCTCGACTGGAACCTGCTGCGCACATTCCTGACCATCGTCCACGAGCGCAGCCTGAGCCGCGCCGCGGTGCGGCTGCATATCACCCAGCCGGCGGTGAGCCTGGCCTTGCGCCGGCTCGAAGAGCATCTGGGACACACGCTGATCGAGCGGCGCGGCAGCAATTTCCGCCTGACCCGGGCCGGCGAAGAGGTGCTGCGCATCGCCACCGATGTCTATGGCAGCGTGGCGCGGCTGGGGGCGGAACTGGCGGAGCAGCAGGATGAAGTCAGCGGCCTGCTGCGGCTGCTGACCGTGAGCCGGATCCATTCCGGCGTCTATGACGAATGCCTGGCCGCGTTCCATCGGCAGCATCCGCGCGTCACGCTGCAGGTGGACGTGATGCGCAGCACCGAGATCGCAGACGCGCTCGCGCAGAAGGCTGCCGGCGTGGGCCTGAGCCTGTACCGGCAGTTGGGCCGGCAGTCGGGCGACGGGCTTGAGCACATGCTGTTCCTGCGCCAGCGCTACGCCATCTTCTGCGGGCGCCATCACCGGCTGTTCGGGCGCACCGGGCTGGCCATTGCCGACCTGCTGGCCGAGAATTTCGTGTCGTTCAGCAGCGACCAGCTTGGCGACGTGCTGGCGCCACTGGCCGTTTTCCGCGACCAGCACGGTTTTTCGGGCCGCATCGTCGCGACCTCGCCCAGCCTCGATGAAATCCGGCGCCTGGTGTTCGCGGGCTATGGCATTGGCTGCCTGCCGGAACATATCGTTGCCGACGATGTCGCCCAGCAACGGCTGTGGCGCCTGCCGCCCGAAGAGGGCGTGGCCGATATCGACATGTACCTGCTGTGGAATCCGGAGCGGCGCCAGACGCCGGCCGAGGCGGCGTTCCTCGAGCACTTTCGGCACTACGTGGCGCGCTATTCGCTGATGGAGCGGCTGGGAGAGTCAGTGAACGCGCCGCTGGCGGCGTTGCGCGCGCCGACGGCGTGACGGGCGATTGCCCGGTTCGCGTACCGGGGAAGGTGCAAGCGGGGTCGTGCTACTGCTAGCCGTGCCGTCGCAGCGTATGCCGGCACAGCCCCGCGCGTTGCCGTTGCGCAGCGCAGCGCCGGTAGCGCATCCGGTACGGATGGCTGCAGCGCCAGATGGCCCGCAGGACGGTAATGAACAGCAGCGCCGCCATGACGGCAGCGAGCAGGCCGATCGACATAACGGCCCTCCTCCCCAAAAACCGTCTGCCCGACCTCTGGGGGTCAGATCAGCAGCGGTAATGCCTCTAGCACCAACACCGCAACCAGCGCGCCGATCAGGGCGCCCATGGTGCGGCAACTGATGCGCAGGAATTTGGCGGTCACCGGGATCGAACCCATGGCGATCACGCCTACCAGCGCCATCGGAATCAGGAATACAAGATCATGCGCGGTGAAGTGCATGGTGGTCTCCTGTCTCTCTTTTGTGATTCCAGTATAGGCAGTGTGTGCCCGATGCACGGCTGCGTGCATCGGTATTGTCCCGAGCCCGGGCGGTGTGGATGCCACCCAGGTACCGATGCGCGCACATAGGCCCGTTCAGGCGTTGCGCTGCGTACGCATGCCCCACGTTTTTCGCCATGCGAACCCCGAAGCGGGAAACACGTGTCCTATGCTGATCAGAGACGCGGGGCCCCGTTCCCATTCCAGTCCAATGCCCCGCAGACCGAGAGAGACGGAGGTGGCTATGGAACTTCACATGCAATCGCACCACTACGTGCGGCGGCAGCCGGACTGGACCGCGGCAGCGGTCTCGGGGCTGGCGGCCGGGGCGTTGCTGCTGGTGCTGGAGCTGTTCTGGTCGTCGATGGTGTCGGGCGTGAACCCGTGGGTAGCCACGCGCATGATCGCCGGGATCCTGATGGGCCAGAGCGTGCTGCAGAGCGCAACGTTCACCGTCGGCACCGTGGCCGCGGCGCTGGTGATCCATTTCGTGCTGGGTGCCCTGCTGGGCATGATCCTGGCGGCCATCATCGCGCCATTCACGCTGGATTCGAGCCTGGGCATGGCAATGCTGGCGGGTGCCGTATTCGGCCTGGTGGTGTATTTCTTCAATTTCTATGTGATGACGCGGGCCTTCCACTGGTTTGTCGAGGTGCGTGGGTGGCATACGTTTATCGGGCACCTGATTTTCGGGATGGCCGCGGCGGCGTGCTACTGGAAGCTGGAGAGCAAGGACGTATCGCACTGACAATCGCATCGGGGCAGGGCGCGGTGAGGCGCCCGCACATGACGGTTGCATTGCGCGCGCCAGCCTCTGGGCGGATACGCGCGCAAGGTCTGCGGCGGCCGGAACCAGGGGTTCCCGCCGCCGCTTTTTCCCGCCCTGCGCGCTTGTGCAGTGCGACACCAATGCATTGGCATGTCGCCTTGCAGTGACCTGACGGCATGCACTAGTCTTATGTCTACCTGCGTGACTTGCACATCCCTCGCCGCGCGCGAGTAGGAGGGTGGATATGGCGTTGGCCATCGCACTCGTAGTCATGGTCGTCGCTTCGGTGCTCTTCCATTTCCTGAGCCCGTGGTGGGCGACTCCGCTGGCGTCCAACTGGAAGCAGATGGACGACACGCTGACCATTACCCTGGTCATCACCGGCATTTTCTTTATTGGCATCAACCTGTTTGTCGGCTACATCGTCTGGCGCTACCGGCATGAGGCGCCGCACCCCAATGGCGGCACCGGCCACCGCGCGTCCTACCACCCGGAGAACAGCAAGCTTGAACTGTGGCTGATCGGGGGCACCACGCTGGGCGTGGTGGCATTGCTGGCGCCGGGCCTGTTCGTCTACGCCGACTACGTGCGCCCGCCGCGCGACGCGATGGTGATGGAAGTGGTGGGGCAGCAGTGGTCCTGGGCCTTCCGCTTTCCGGGCAAGAGCGGCCAGCTGGGTGCTTCCGATCCGCGCTTTGTCACCGGTGCGAATCCGCTCGGCCTGGACCCCGACGATCCGCGCGGCCTGGACAATATCGTGATCGTCGGCCCGGAGGTGCACCTGCCGCTGAACAAGCCGGTCAAGGTGCTGTTGCGCTCCAAGGACGTGCTGCATGATTTCTATGTGCCGCCGTTCCGCGCGCGCATGAACATGGTGCCGGGCATGGTGACGTCGTTCTGGTTCACGCCGACGCAGACGGGCCGCTTCGACGTCCTGTGCGCGCAGCTGTGCGGCGTGGGGCACTACAACATGCGCGGCACGGTGGTGGTGGAAGAACCGGCTGCGTACGAGGCATGGCTGGCGAAGCAGCAGACCTTTGCCATGACGCTGGCGAAGGCCGCGGCACCGCCGGCGGCAATGGCCGCTGCCGCACCGGGCGCAGCGGGCGACGCCGGCACCGTCGAGAAGGGCCGCGCGCTGGCGCAGAGCAAGGGCTGCGTCGGCTGCCACAGCATCGACGGCAATCCGGGTGTGGGGCCGACCTGGAAGGGCCTGTACGGCAAGACCGAGACCTTTGCCGACGGCAGCAGCGCCAAGGTGGACGATGCCTTCCTGCACAAGGAGATCACCGACCCGCATGCGCGCCTGGTCAAAGGCTTCGGGCCGGTGATGCCGAAGTTGCCGATGAGCGAGGACGAGGTCGCGGCGCTGACCGCCTATATCAAGTCGGCCGGCAGCGGCGCGGCCGAGGCGGGAACCGTTGCGCCGGTCGCTCCCGCGGAGGTGCCCGCCGGCCCGGCCGCCGCGACCAGCGCCGCTACCACGGCAACCGCTGGCTCCGGGGCACCCGCTGCCACGCCCGGGGCTGCGTCCGGCACCTATACGACTTCGACGGCCGTGGCCGTGCCGCCCTCGGCGGCGCCCGCGCCCGCCAGGAAGTGAGGAGACCCGCATGGCTTACGCCGATGATGCCGCCCATCACGCGCCGCAGAGCTTCTGGACCCGCTATGTCTGGAGCCAGGACCACAAGGTGATCGCCGTGCAGTACACCATCGTGGCGATCATGGTGGGCCTGGTGGGCGTGGCGCTGTCCAACCTGATGCGCATGCAGCTCGGCTTCCCGGGGCGCTTCGAGTTCATCGACGCCAACCGCTACTACCAGTTCGTCACCATGCACGGCATGATCATGGTGATCTACCTGCTGACCGCGCTGTTCCTGGGCGGCTTCGGCAACTACCTGATCCCGCTGATGGTGGGGGCGCGCGACATGGTGTTCCCCTTCCTCAACATGCTCAGCTTCTGGGTCTACCTGCTGTCGGTGATCGTGCTTCTGACCAGCTTCTTCGTGCCCGGCGGGCCCACCGGCGCGGGCTGGACGCTGTATCCGCCGCAGGCCATCCTGGCCGGCACCCCAGGCCATGAATGGGGCATCATCCTGATGCTGGTGTCACTGGCGATCTTTATCGTCGCGGCCACCATGGGCGGCCTCAACTATGTCACCACCGTGCTGCAGGCGCGCACGGAAGGGATGACGCTGCTGCGCATGCCGCTGTCGGTGTGGGGCATCTTCATGGCCACCATCCTGGCGCTGCTGGCGTTCCCGGCGCTGTTCGTGTCGGCGGTGATGATGCTGCTGGACAAGACCCTCGGCACCAGCTTCTTCATGCCGGCGATGGTATCGATGGGGCAGCAGCTGTCATACAAGGGCGGCAGCCCGCTGCTGTTCCAGCACCTGTTCTGGTTCTTCGGCCACCCGGAGGTGTATATCGTCGCGCTGCCTGCCTTCGGCATCGTCTCGGACCTGGTCAGCGTGCATTCGCGCAAGAGCATCTTCGGCTACCGCACCATGGTGTGGGCAATCCTGGCGATCGGCGTGCTGTCGGTGGTGGTGTGGGCCCACCACATGTTCGTCAGCGGCATGAACCCGTACTTCGGCTTCTTCTTTGCCACCACCACGCTGGTCATCGCCATCCCCACCGCGATCAAGGTTTACAACTGGGTCATCACGCTATGGCGCGGCGATATCCATTTCACCGTGCCCATGCTGTTCGCGATCGCCTTCATCAGCACCTTCGTCATCGGCGGCCTGACCGGGCTGTTCCTGGGCAATGTGAGCGTGGATATCCCGCTGTCCAACACCTACTTCGTGGTGGCGCACTTCCACATGGTGATGGGCGTGTCGCCGATCCTGGTGGTGTTCGGCGGCATCTATCACTGGTACCCGAAGGTAACGGGCCGGATGCTGGACGACAACATGGGCCGGATCCATTTCTGGGTCACCTTCGTCGGCACCTATGCCATCTTCTTCCCGATGCACTACCTGGGCGTGCTGGGCATGCCGCGCCGCTACTACGCCTACGAGAACTACGCCTTTATCCCGGAATCTGCGCATGTGATGAACATGTATATCTCGGTGGCCGCGTTCATCGTCGCCACGGCGCAGCTGCTCTTTGTCTTCAACCTGGTGTGGAGCCTGTGGCATGGCCGCAAGGCCGACGCCAACCCGTGGCGCGCCGCCTCGCTGGAATGGCAGACGCCGCAGACCCCGCCCGCGCACGGCAACTGGGGGCCGCACCTGCCGGTGGTGTACCGCTGGGCCTATGCCTACAGCGTGCCGGGCGCGCGTGAGGACTTTATCGCGCAGAACGCGCCGCCGGAAGAGGGCGGGGCCGAGCCTGAACCGCATGCCAGCCGCGGAGCCGTCGCATGAACGCCGAAGCCCTGTACAAGGTCAGCCGCGACGATTTCGGCGGCAACCCGTCCGACGAGAATGCCGCCAACCACCGGCCGCGCGGGCGCGCCCCCGCAAGCATCGGCCTGTGGGTGTTCATGGGCGTGGTGACCTCGCTGTTTGCGCTGTTCCTGACCGCCTATGCGCTGCGCATGGACAGCCCGGACTGGCACCGCATCGGGCTGCCCTGGCAGGTGTGGCTGTCCACCGCGCTGCTGGCCGCGGGCAGCGTGGCGATGGCGGTGGCGTCGCGCGCCGCGGGCCGGGGCGAGATGGCCGTGGCCAGGCTGGCGCTGCGCCTGGGCGGTCTGGGCGCGGCCGGCTTCGTCGCCTCGCAGCTGTGGGCCTGGCAGGCGCTGGGCGCGATGCAGGTGATGCCTGCCGGCAACCCGGCCGGCAGCTTCTTCTACCTGCTGACCGCGATGCACGGCCTGCACGTGCTGGGCGGCCTGGCCGGCTGGGGCTTTGCCATGTCGTCACGCGGCAGCGGCGAGGCCGTGGTGCTGCGCATGCGGCTGTGCGCGCGCTACTGGCATTTCCTGCTGGCGGTGTGGGTGGTACTGCTGGCGGCGCTGGGGTGGCTCACGCCCGAACTGGTGCGCTATATCTGCGGCACGGCCTAGCGGCGGCGGCAGCAAGGAGGACCGGCATGTCAACGCAATTGTCTTCACCATCGGGCACACCCGGCGTGGCGCCTGCGCCCCAGGTGGGCGGCGTGCGCGGCCTGCTGGCCGACTGGTCGTCGGACCAGCAGGCCTTCAAGGTGTCGTGGGGCAAGGCGATGATGTGGATCTTCCTGCTGTCCGACACCTTTATCTTCAGCTGCTTCCTGACCGGCTACATGACCGTGCGCATGTCGACCACGGTGCCGTGGCCCAATCCCAGCGAGGTGTTCGCACTGCACGTGGGCGGCGCCGACATCCCGTTGCTGCTGATCGCCATCATGACCTTCGTGCTGATCAGCAGCAGCGGCACCATGGCGATGGCGGTCAACTTTGCCTACCGGCGCGCGCGCCGCGAGTGCGCGCTGTTGATGTTGGTGACCGCGCTGTTCGGCATGATGTTCGTCGGCATGCAGGCCTTCGAATGGACCAAGCTGATCGTGGACGAGGGCGTGCGCCCGTGGACCAACCCGATGGGGGCGGCGCAGTTCGGCTCGACCTTCTTCATGATCACGGGCTTCCATGGCCTGCATGTGTCGTGCGGCGTGGTGTACCTGCTGATCGTGGCCACGCGCGTGCTGCGCGGGCGCTACGAGGCCACCGGCAACTACCAGATCGTGGAGATCGCGGGCCTGTACTGGCACTTCGTCGACCTGGTCTGGGTGTTTATCTTTGCGTTGTTCTATCTCTGGTGAGGGCGGCCATGGCATCGAATCCGGCAACTCCCGCAACCCCGGTGACGCCAGCGCATGGCTCCGGCCCGGATGCCGGGCATGCCGCGCACTCCGGCCAGCAGCATCCCATCGGGCTGTACCTGAAGATCTGGGCGCTGCTGTTCGTGCTGTCGACGCTGTCGTACCTGGTCGATTATTTCCATGTCACCGGCTACCTGCGCTGGACGCTGATCCTGGTGTTCATGGGGCTGAAGGCGGGGCTGATCGTGGCAGTGTTCATGCACATGGCATGGGAGCGCATGGCGCTGATCTGCGCCATCCTGATACCGCCGCTGTGCCTGCTGGTGCTGGTCTGGCTGATGGCGGAAGAAGCCAATCACACTTTCCTCACGCGCGGCCTGTTCTTCCGCTGACCGGCCGCGCCGCTGCCGGATGTCAACGCGGAACGGAAGGCGAGCCCATGCACGCCGCCACGCAAGCCATCCTCACCTTCAACCATGGCCGCGATCCCGAGCGGCTGACCCGCAAGCTTGCGGCGATCGCCGCGGACCCCTTTGCCTTCTTTCGCGGCACCAACCACCTTTATGTCGCATCGCTGCGCGATGAGGCGGCAATGCGCGATGCTCCGACCACCTACGTCTGCGGCGATCTGCACCTGGAGAACTTCGGCAGCTTCAAGGGCGACAACGGGCTGGTCTATTTCGACCTGAACGACTTTGACGACGCCCTGGTCGCGCCGCTTACGGTGGATGTGGTCCGGATGCTGTCGAGCGTGCTGGTGGCCGCCAGCCAGCTGGGCCTTTCCGAGGCCGGCGCCATGCGCGCCTGCGAGGCCATGCTGTCCACCTATGCCGCCGTGCTGCAGACAGGCAAGCCTCGCTGGCTCGAGCGTGCCACGGCGGTCGGCCTGGTGGCCACCCTGCTGCGCCGGGTCAAGGGCCGCAGGCGCGGCGCACTGCTGGCCGAGCTCACCACGGTGCGCAAGGGCAAACGGCGCCTGGTATGCAACGGCCGCCATGCGCTTGCGGCAGACAAGCCGGCCCGTGAGCGCGCTCGCGCGATCCTTGCGGCCTACTCGAAGCAGGGCCATCATGGCCACCGCCTGGCCCTCGACGATGCCGCGCGGCGCGTGGCGGGCATTGGCAGCCTCGGGCTGGAACGCTATATGGTGCTGGCGCGGGACGAACTGAGCGGCATGCAGCGACTGGTCGACATCAAGCGCGCCGCGCCGAGTCCATGGCAGGACCTGCCCAGCCTGTCCCTGCCACCCTGGGGCAGCGATGCAAAGCGGGTGGCGGCGGTGCAGCAAGTCATGCAGGCGGCTTCGCCGGCGCTGCTGTCGGCTGTCGACATGGGCAAGGCTTCCTATCTGGTCAAGAGCCTGCAGCCAACTGCCGACCGCGTCGACCTGGCGCATTGCAGCAACTTTGCAGCGCTACGCGAGTTGCTGGGCACCATGGCGCATGCCGCGGCATGGGCGCATCTGCGTGGCTGCGGGCACCAGGCCGCGGACCGGATCGAGCAGCTGCAGGCGTTTGCCGGCGGCACCCGCTGGCGCACCGGCGTCCTGCGGCTGGCACGGCATGGTTGCGCGGTGTCGGTGGCGCAGTGGAAGGCGTATGCGGACGATTACCGCGAGGCGCGGGGAGGGTGAGCGGGGGCCGAACGGGGGAAGAAGGGCGCTGGCGCCGCTCACGCAAGCGTGAACGGCGCCAGCGTCAGGATGGTCAGGCTTGGGTGATGAACTTGGTCACCAGGTAGCCATCGAAGGTCTCCTGACCGCCTTCGCTGCCGATGCCCGAATCCTTGATGCCGCCGAACGGGGTCTCGGCCAGCGCCATACCGAAGTGGTTGATATTGACCATGCCGGCTTCCAGGCCGTTGGACACTTCGGTCGCGGTCTTCAGCGAGTTGGTGAACACATACGACGCCAGGCCAAAGGGCAGGCTGTTGGCGCGGCGCAGCACCTCGGCCGTGTCCTTGAAGCGCGTCACCGGCGCCACCGGGCCGAACGGCTCGTCGGTCATCAGGCGCGAGTCGTCGGGCAGGTCGGTGACCACGGTGGGCGCAAAGAAGTAGCCCTTGTCGCCCAGGCGCGAGCCGCCTGCCACGACCTTGCCGCCGCGCTGGCTGGCATCGTCCAGGAACTGCTCCATCGACAGCACGCGGCGCTCATGCGCAAGCGGCCCCATCTGGGTGCCGTCTTCCAGGCCGTTGCCCACCTTGATCGAGCCGATCACCTCGGTAAAGCGCGCCAGGAAGCGGTCATAGGCCTTCTCCTGGACGTAGAAGCGCGTCGGCGACACGCAAACCTGGCCGGCATTGCGCAGCTTGAAGCGGGCCAGCATCTCGGCGGCGGGGTCGATGTCGGCGTCGTCGAACACCAGCACCGGCGAATGGCCGCCCAGCTCCATGGTCACGCGCTTCATATGCGCGCCGGCCAGCGCCGCCAGCTGCTTGCCCACCGGCACCGAGCCAGTGAACGAAATCTTGCGTACGATCGGCGATTCGATCAGGTAGGTCGAGACCTCGCTGGGCACGCCCCAGACGATGTTGAGCACCCCCGGGGGCAGGCCGGCATCATGGAACAGCTGCGCCAGCGCCACCACCGCGCTGGGCGAGTCTTCCGGGCCCTTCAGGATCAGCGTGCAGCCGGCGCCCAGCGCCGACACGATCTTGCGGATGGCCTGGTTGAACGGAAAGTTCCACGGCGTGAAGGCGGCGCACACGCCGATCGGCTCGCGCACCACGATCTGGCGCACATTGGGCTGGCGCGGCGGGATCACGCGGCCATAGATGCGGCGGCATTCCTCGGCGTGCCAGTCGGCGTGCTCGGCGCAGACCATCACTTCGCCGACGGCCTCGGCCAGCGGCTTGCCCTGGTCCAGCGTGATATTGCGGCCGATCTCCTTGGCGCGCTCGCGGGTGAGCTCGCCCACGCGGCGCAGGATCCTGGCGCGCTCCAGCGGCGAGGTCTTCTTCCAGGTTTCAAAGGCGCGCTGCGCGGCGGCCAGCGCGCGGTCCAGGTCGGCGCGGCTGGCATGCGGCAGCTTGCCCAGCACTTCCTGCGTGGCCGGGTTGATGACATCCTGCTCGCGCCGGTCGCCTCCCTTGATGAATTCCCCGTCGATATAGAGGGCGAGATCCTGGTACATGCGTGTTCTCCTGGTGGGCGGTGAAACCGCAAGCTTAACCCGGCGGCCGCGTTCATGCAGCGCGCCGGGTGCGTTCCCGGGAGGAATGTGCGGGAATGTCCCCGCGACCGGTGCAGCCGATATCAGGCGGTATCGCGCGTCCGTGCCACGGGCAGGACTTCAGCCCCGGTGCGGGTGGCTTCCACCACCAGGATCACGAGCAGCGTGATCAGCGTCAGGGCGAACACCGCATAGCCGATGCTGTCGCCCTCGATGGCGAACAGGCTGGGCGCGTAGGTCGGGCTGGTGCAGATCATCGTGCCCGCCGACATGCCGGTGTAGTGCATGCCGCAGACGGCAATGCCCATGACCACCGCCGCTGCCAGCTGCTTGCCGCGGGTCTTCACCGTGGTCGCCAGCCACAGCGCCACCACCGACACCACCACCGCGATCACCACCGACAGCCCGATGATGGCCAGGTCCCAGTCGAAGCGGGTGTTGGAGCGGATCGCCGCCATGCCGGTGTAGTGCATCGCCACCACGCCCAGCCCGGTCAGCACGCCGCCCTTGAACACGTTGTCGGTACGGCTGCCGCGCGGGCGCGAGGCGATCGCCAGCCCGGCGCCGGCCAGCACCATCACGACCACCAGCGAAGCCAGCGTCATGAACAGCCCGAACTCGCGGTGCGTCGGGGTCTGGTAGGCCACCATGCCGATGAAATGCATCGACCAGACCGCGCCGCCGCCCAGCGCCACGCTGGCGCACAACAGCCGGTCCACATCCAGGCGGCCGTCGGGCATGCGCACGCGCCGCGACCAGCGCAGGCCAACGTAGGCGCCGCAGACAGAGATCAGGAACGACAGGCCCACCATCGGCCAGTCATAGGCAAACGGCACCAGGGCGCCGGAAACAGGCTGGAAACCGACAAACATGACCCCACCTCTTCGTTTTGACTGCGACTGAAGGGCGCACGCGCATGCCGGGCATTCCTTCCGGCAGCCGGCCTGGGACGCGGTGCTCCCGCGCCGAGTATGCAGGGGGCCGCAACTGGAGGGGAATAACTCATTCAGGTAAAAAGCGCGGTACCGTGGCCGGCCGCGTGTCCTTGTAGCCGCCTCCGGGCAGGAATAGACTGGGCGGATTTCCCCATGCGCAACGCCTCATGAAGCCAGACGCCAGACTGACCACCCGGCCCGATCGGCCGCACCCTGCTGCTGTTCTCGCTGCCGGTGCTCGGCAGCAACATCCTGCAGCCGCTGAATGCCTCGATCAATTCGGTCTGGGTCGGCCGCTTCCTGGGCGAGGCCGCGCTGACGGCAACCTCCAACGCCAACATCATCCTGTTCTTCCTGCCGGGCGTGGTGTTCGGCATCAGCATGGCCAACACCATCATGATCGGGCAGGCCGTGGGTGCGCGCGACCTGGACGAGGCGCGCCGCGTGGTCGGCACCAGCACCACCTTCTTTGTCGGGCTGTCGGTGCTGGCCTCGGCGCTTGGCTATTTCTATACGCCGGCCATCCTGGCGGCGATGCACACGCCGGAAGACGCCGCGCCGCTGGCGGTGAGCTACCTGCGCATCATCTTCCTGGCGCTGCCGTTCATGTACTTCTACAACTTCGTGATGATGACGCTGCGCGGCGCGGGCGATTCGCGCACGCCGTTCTGGTTCATGCTGTTGTCCGTGGTGCTGGACGTGGCGCTCAACCCGGTGCTGATCTTCGGCATGGGTCCGATCCCCCCGCTGGGCATCGCGGGCTCGGCGCTGGCCACGCTGATCGCGCAGCTAGTGAGCCTGGCGGCGATGATGGTGCTGCTGTACCGGCGCCGCCATTTCCTGCTGCTGCACCGTGGCCAGCTTGCACTGCTGCGGCCCGATCCGGCAATCCTGCGGGCGCTGGTGGTCAAGGGCCTGCCGATGGGCCTGCAGATGGTGGTGATCTCGTCGTCGGCGATCGTGATGATGGCGCTGGTCAATGCCTATGGCTCGCAGACCACCGCCGCCTACGGCGTGGCCTCGCAATTGTGGACCTATGTGCAGATGCCCGCGCTGGCGGTAGGCGCGAGCGTGTCGTCGATGGTGGCGCAGAACGTCGGCGCCGAGCTGTGGCAGCGGGTGTCGCGCATCACGCGCGTGGGCCTGCTGATCAATGTGGTGATGACCGGTGCGCTGGTCGCGCTGATCTATCTGTTCAACCGGCATTCGCTCGGCCTGTTCCTGGGCACTGACGGCGTGGCCACCGGCATCGCGCAGCATATCAACGTGGTGGTGCTGTGGTCGTTCATCCTGTTTGGCTTCACCATCGTCATCTTCGGCACGGTGCGCGCCACCGGCGCGGTGATGGCGCCGCTGGTGATCCTGTTCCTGTCGATGTGGGTGATCCGGCTGCCGTTCGCGTGGGCGCTGGGCCCGCGCATCGGCGCCGAGGCGGTCTGGTGGAGCTTTCCGCTGGGCTCGGTGGTGTCGCTGGTGCTGGCGGCTGGCTACTACCGCTTCGGCAACTGGCGCCGCAGCCATATCCTGCCCACCGTGCCGCACCCGGCGCAAGCCGTGGGGCAGGCGCCCGATACCAGCATGGGAACGCCCTGCGAAGACGCGGGCGAGGTCGTCGAGGAGGCCGCCCCGGCAACACCCGAGCCCGCAGGCGTGCGCTGACCTGCAGCGGCCCGTGATCGTGTCGCCGGCTTTGAAAGCCATTCGAAAGATCGGTGTGTCATCGTGCCATCGCTGGCACTCCCTCCCAGCGCACGCGTCGCCTGCCTGGCCAGAGCAGGCGTGCGCGTCTTTCCGGCCGCGCCTTGCCTTGACGCAAGTGCGCGTGCCGTCTTGTTCGTCTGACATTCCCGTCGCCTTTACTCCCGGATTCTTCACAAGTAAATACATCACGTTGTGATGCATTTACTTGTGCGCATCGGCTGGAATTGCCTTGTTTTCAAGGGGTATCGGTGAATACCCCTAAAACAAGACAAATGAAAGGCACCTGAAAGATCACGTCTCTAAGGTTCGGGTCAACCGTCGGGGAGCATGCAGGGCGCATGCCTTGCCGTCCGAGCCAGTGCGCGCCCCCCGGCACGGCATTTCGTGAACTTTGAGGAGAATCGTTTTGCGCATACGCAGCCAAAAGGACTTTGCCTCCGGCCTGATGTTCGTTCTGGTCGGTCTGGGCTTTTCCTGGGTCGCTCGCGGCTATTCCATGGGAACGGCCGCGAAGATGGGACCCGGATATTTTCCATTCCTGCTGGGACTGGTGTTGGCAGTGCTCGGGGCGGTGGTGCTGCTGTCCTCGCTGTCGTCCAGGGGGGAGGAAGACCATCTCGCCCGCTGGGACCTGAAGACGCTGCTGTGGATCCTCGGTTCGGTGGTGCTGTTCGGCCTGCTGCTCAAGCCGCTGGGCATGGTGCTGTCGGTGTTCGTGCTGGTGATGGTGTCCTCGATGGCCAGCCATGAATTCAGCTGGAAGGGTGCGCTGCTCAACGCCGTGGTGCTGGTGCTGATCAGCCTTGGCGCATTCGTCTACGGCATCAACCTACAGATGCCGGTGTGGCCGGCCTTTATCACCGGTTAAGGAGCGCCGACCATGGAATTGATTGATCACCTTGCGCTGGGCTTTTCCACGGCCCTGTCGCTGCAGAACCTGGCCTACGCCTTCCTGGGCTGCGTGCTGGGTACCCTGATCGGTGTGCTGCCGGGCCTGGGGCCGCTGGCTACCATCGCCATGCTGCTGCCGGTGACCTACACGCTGCCGCCGGTGGCCGCGCTGATCATGCTGGCCGGCATCTACTACGGCGCCCAGTACGGTGGTTCGACCACCGCCATCCTGGTGAACCTGCCTGGTGAATCGTCCTCGGTGGTGACCACCATCGATGGCTACCAGATGGCGCGGCGAGGGCGAGCGGGGGTGGCACTTGCCACCGCCGGTCTCGGCTCGTTCTTCGCCGGCTGCGTGGCGACGCTGATCCTGGCCGCCTTTGCCACGCCGCTGTCGGAACTGGCGTTCAAGTTCGGCCCTTCCGAATACTTTTCGCTGATGGTGCTGGGCCTGATCGGCGCCGTGGTGCTGGCTTCCGGCTCGCTGCCGAAAGCCGTGTCCATGATCGTGCTGGGCCTGCTGATGGGGCTGATCGGCACCGACGTGAACTCGGGCGCCGCGCGCTTCTCGTTCGACGTGCCGGAACTGACCGACGGCATCGACTTCGTGGCGCTGGCCATGGGCATGTTCGGCTTCGCGGAAATCATCGCGAACCTGGAGCAGAAGGAAGCCCGTGAGACGTTCACCGATAGCGTGACGAACCTTTGGCCGACAAGGGCAGACTTCAAGCGCATGATCCCGGCCGTGCTGCGCGGGACGTTCCTGGGCTCGGCCCTGGGCATCCTGCCGGGCGGCGGCGCGGCACTGGCTTCGTTCGCGGCCTACTCGCTGGAAAAGAAGACCTCGAAGTACGCGCATGAATTCGGCAAGGGTGCGATCGAAGGCGTGGCCGGTCCGGAGTCGGCCAACAACGCCGCGGCGCAGACCTCCTTCATCCCGCTGCTGACGCTGGGCATTCCGCCCAACGCGGTGATGGCGCTGATGGTCGGTGCGATGACCATCCACAACATCCAGCCCGGCCCGCAGGTGATGACCAGCAACCCGGCGCTGTTCTGGGGCCTGATCGCCTCGATGTGGATCGGCAACCTGATGCTGATCATCCTGAACCTGCCGATGATCGGCGTGTGGGTGAAGCTGCTGACCGTGCCGTACCGCTTCCTGTACCCGGCGATCCTGGTGTTCTGCGGCATTGGCGTGTACTCGGTCAACAACCAGACCTTCGACGTGTTCATGGCTGCGGGCTTCGGCATCATCGGCTACCTGTTCCTGAAGCTGCGCTGCGAACCGGCACCGCTGCTGCTGGGCTTCGTGCTGGGACCGATGATGGAAGAGAACTTCCGCCGCTCGCTGCTGCTCTCGCGCGGTGACTTCAGCGTGTTCGTGACGCGCCCGCTGTCGCTGGGCCTGCTGATCGCAGCCGCCGCCCTGGTTGCCGTGGTGGCCCTGCCGTCGATCAAGGCCAAGCGCGAAGAAGCGTTCCAGGAAGAATAGCGCCACGCGCGCTCCCGGGATGGCGCCGGCCTGGCTCATGCCGGACGGCGCACGCAACGCAAGCATTCGGGGTGCCTTCGCGCACCCCGTTTGCTTTCGCGGGCCGATCGCGCTGCGCGTCCGCCCGTCATCCATACCAGAGAGTGCCCGACTGCGGCAGCAGTCATGGGCTGCGCATGATGATCAGGATTCCCGCACCGTCGGGTGCGCCGACAGCGCCCATGAAACCGCCTATCTTTGACCGGTTTTTCTCACGTATCTATGTGCTCAAGCTCGTCCAGTCGAGCCCGTCCACGGTCCTGAGCCTGGTCGACCGGCTGCGCGAGCGGGGTATCGACAAGAATATCCGCTCGTTGCGGCCGATCCTGCGCAGCCTGATGATGGCGCGGGCCATTACTGCCGAGCTGGTTGAAGGTAGTGGCCGCGTTTATTGCATCACCGAGCAGGGGCGGGCGGAGCTGGAGGCCTATATGTCGCACCTGGCGGTGCTGAAGGCGGAGCTGGAGCCGGGGGAGGAAGCGTAGGGCAGTCAGCCGCCACCCGTCAGACAAAAAAGGCCGATCCTTCGGACCGGCCTCTTGCATGCTGCCCGCCTGCCGCAGGCAGCTAGTTGCAAGCACGCTGTTACTGCGTTACGAGCTCAAGACCAGCTTGCGACTCGTCATCACCACGCGCCACCAGCACCTTGATCTTGTTCGGCGTGAGCCCGCCGATGCCGTCGACCGGGATCGTGGTGATCAGCCAGTCGGCATTGTTCGCCAGCGTCAGCGCGCCCGAGTCAAAGATCACCGTCTTGGTGCCCGCCGTAGTGATACGCAGACGATAAGTGCCGCCGTCCAGGTCAAGAGAGTCCTTGCCTGAAGCCGGCGAGGCCTGCTTGTATCCCACCGCGCCGAAAGTCGGCGCCACCGAATTCAGGTCGATCGCCGGGATGGTGATGTAGACATCGACGTTCTGCGCGTTGAACGAGGCGTTCAGGGAGCGCACGCGGGCCTTGTTGGACAGCAGGCCCTTTTCGAACGGATCGTCGATCGTCAGCGTTTCTGCGGCGCTGGCACCCGGCAGCGCCACCACGGTGTATTTGTGGCCGGTGGCGGCGACCAGGGTGGCGCGGGCCAGTTCGGTCTGCGTGCCGGCGGTGTTGAACGATATCAGCTGGTTGCCGGTTTCAACGTTGAAGTAGGTCGAAACGAACTTGTACGGCTTGTTCACGAAGCTGGTCTTCACGCCGTTCTGCAGCACGTCGACATTGGGACCGCCGGTGATGGCGTGGATCACGCGGATGGTCGGCTTGCTCAGCCCGATGCGGTCGCCGAGATCGTCGTCACCGCCGCCGCAGGCCGACAGCACCGCCGTGGCGGCCAGCGCCAGGCCTATCAAAAGTGTCTTGGATCGGAACATGGATCACCTCTTACCGTTCATTGGATTCAGGGACGTGCTGGCCCATGCCCGCGCGGGCGCGCCGGTAGCGAGGCCAGTTCGCTATCTGCTTGCTTGGCGTGCAGGCGCGGCGAAGCGCTTGCCGTGATGCAAAGATAGGCATCAACCCAGGGGCGAGACAGCCACGGGGTTCCGAATCGCATGTCGGACGATTCCGACATGCGATGACGCGTGCGTGCGCGGCGGGGCGGCCAGGCCCGCAGGCGCGGGGCCTCGGCGGAGGTGGGCGTGCCAGGTGGCGCGGTTGGCCGGGTGGCTGCCAGTGTGTAACTGGTTGTTGCAGCTGTGCTGCTGCCGTGACTCAGCCTTGCGACATCATCACCACCTGGTTGCGGCCATTGCGCTTGGCCTGGTAGAGGCCGGCATCAGCCGTCTCCACCAGCCGGTCCGACGGATCGCCAGGCTGGGGCACCAGCACCGCGCCGCCGATGCTGACAGTGACGCAGTCGCTGGTGGGCGAGCCGCTGTGGGCGATGGCCAGCGCCTGCACCGCGCGCCGCACCTTCTCGGCCAGCAGGCGCACGCCGCCCGGAGAGGTCGCCGGCAGCACCATCGCGAACTCTTCACCGCCGAAGCGCGCGGGCAGGTCGGCGGCACGCGCGCAATTGTCGCGGATCACCGCGGCCACGCGGCGCAGCACCTCGTCGCCGGCCACGTGGCCGTAGGTGTCGTTGTAGGCCTTGAACGCATCGACATCGATCATCAGCATTGCCAGCTGGGTCTGCTCACGCTGTGCGCGACGCCATTCGGCGCCCAGGTACTCATCGAAATAGCGCCGGTTGGACAAGCCGGTCAGGCCGTCTGAATTGGTCAGACGCTGCAGCTCCAGGTTGGTTTCCAGCAGCTGTTGCTGGCTTTGCCGCAGCGCGCGATAGGCCTCGTCGCGCTGCAGCTGGTTCAGGTACGAGCGCGAGTGGTAGCGGATGCGCGCAATCAGCTCGATGCTGTCGGGCAGCTTGACCAGGTAGTCGTTGGCGCCGGCGGCAAACGCCGCGCCCTTGGTCGCGGCTTCTTCCTTGGTCGACAGCACGATGATGGGGATGTCGCGCGTGGCGGGATTCTCGCGATAGCGCTGCACCAGCGTCAGGCCGTCCACGCCCGGCATGACCAGGTCCTGCAGGATCACGGTGGGCTTGGTGCGCTGCGCCACCGCCACGGCCTCGTCGGGCTGCGAGCAGTAGTGGAAGTCGATGTCGGGCTCGGTGGAGAGCGCGCGGCGCACCGCTTCGCCGACCATGGACTGGTCGTCCACCAGCAGCACCATGGCAAGGTAGTCCTTGTCGGATGCAGGCGCTGCGGGTTGGTTGGGTGATTCGGGTTGCATGTTCAGTTCCTGGTGTCACGGTCCCGGTGCCGGCCGGGACGTATTGCATTGGGTCAAAGCAGCGCGGCGCCGCCGCATGCCTGCACCAGCCGCGGCGCGATGCGCGGCAGCGGCAGGATCTCCGCGGCCGCGCCCATGGCTGCGGCGGCCTTGGGCATGCCATACACGGCGCTGGTGGCGCGGTCCTGCGCGATGGTCAGGAAGCCGCGCTCGCGCATGGCCTTCAGCCCCAGCGCGCCGTCGCGGCCCATGCCGGTGAGCAGCACGCCGATCACGTCGCCGCGCCAGTGCTCTACCACGCTTTCGAAGAAGACATCGATGGAGGGGCGGTACAGGTAGTCGCAGGGCTGCTCGGTGTAGGACATGCGCGTGGGGCTGGCCAGGCGCAGGTGGTCGTTGGTGCCGGCCAGCAGCACCGTGCCGGCCTGGGGCGCGTCGCCGGCGCGGGCAATGCGCACCGGCAGCGCGCACTGTCCGTCGAGCCAGTCGGCCATGCCGGCGGCAAAGGCCTCGTCCACATGCTGCACGGTGACCACGGCGGCGCCGAAGTCCGCCGGCAGCGCCCCCAGCAGCGTGGCCAGCGCGGCCGGGCCGCCGGCCGAGGCGCCGATTGCCACCAGCCGCGGCGCAGCCACTGCGCGCGGCGCCGCCGTCAGTGTGTGCTGCGGGGCCACGCGGCCCGCCAGCAGGCGGCCGATATTGCGCAGCTTGCGCAGCAGCGCCCCGGCGGCAAGCTGGGCATCGGGCTCGGCCAGCGTGGGGGTGTCGACCGCGTCGATGGCGCCGTGGCCCATCGCGTCGAACACCTGCGAGGCGTTGCGGCCCAGGTCCATGGTCACTACCACGATCGCGCAGGGGGTGGCGGCCATGATCCGGCGCGTGGCCTCGACCCCGTCCATGACTGGCATCAGCAAGTCCATCAGGATCAGGTCCGGGGTCTGGCGCGCGGCCATCTGCACCGCCTGTTCGCCGTCGCCGGCGACCCAGGCGATCTCGAACGACGGATCCAGCGCAAGCGCGCGGCGCAGCGCGGCTACCGCAAGCGCCGAGTCATTGACGATGCCGATTTTCATGAACGTGCCTCGCCGATCAGGTCCTGGACCGCGTCGAGCAACGCGGCGTCGTGGAAACTGCCCTTGGCCAGATAATAGTCCGCGCCGGCCTCCAGGCCGCGCTGGCGGTCCTGTTCGCGGTCCTTGTACGACACCACCATCACCGGCAGCTGCCGCAGCGCGGCGTCCTGCCGGATCCGGCGCACCAGCTCGATGCCGTCCATGCGCGGCATGTCGATGTCGGTGATGACCAGGTCGAAGGGCTCGGCGCGCAGCACATTCCAGCCGTCCATGCCATCGACCGCCACCGCCACATCGTAGCCGCGCCCGGCCAGCAGCTTGCGCTGCAGCTCGCGCACGGTGAGCGAGTCGTCCACCACCAGCACGCGCCGCGCACGCGCCTGGACGCTGGCCACGGCCGCCTGCCGCACGCCTTCGATGCGGCCCTCGGAGACCAGCTTCTCGACCGAGCGGATCACGTCCTCGACATCGAAGATCAGCACCGGCGTGCCGTCGTCGGTGAGGCTGCCGGCGGCAATGTCGCGGACCTTGCCCAGTGCCGCCGGCAGCGGCTGCACCACCAGCAGGCGCTCGCCCAGCATGCGGTCGACGGCAATGCCATAGATGCGCTCGGCCTCGCCGATGACCACCACCGGCACTTGCTCGCGCACGTTGGCAGCGTCTCCCTCGGGGCGTTGCAGCACCTGCGCGGCGCTGACCAGCCCGATGGCGCGGCCTTCGTGGCGGAAATGCTGGTGCCCTTCGGTCTGCTCGATCTCGCTGCGCGCCACCGAGGTCGCGCGCAGCACGCGGCCCAGCGGGAAGGCATAGGCTTCGCCCGCGACTTCCACCAGCAGCGTGCGCACTACCGACAGCGTCAGCGGCAGCTCCAGCCGGAAGTGCAGGCCCTGGCCCGGCTGCTGCGTCAGGCGCAGGCTGCCGCGCACGCGGCGCACCATCTCCTGCACGGCGTCCAGGCCCACGCCGCGGCCGGAGACCTCGGAGACCGTGTCGCGCATGCTGAAGCCCGGCAGCAGCAGGAAGTCGAGCAGCTCTGCCTGCGACAGCCGCGCCGCGGTCTCTTCGGACGCAAGCCGCCGCCGCACGATGGCGCGGCGCAGGGCATCCAGGTCGACGCCTGCGCCGTCGTCGAAGATCTCGATGACCAGGCGGCCCGCATTGTGGCGCGCCTGCAGCGTGACGCTGCCCTCCGCCGGCTTGCCCTGCGCCGCGCGCACCCCGGGCGCTTCGATGCCGTGGTCGACCGCGTTGCGCAGCAGGTGCGCCAGCGGCGCGTCCAGTGCTTCCAGGATGTCGCGGTCCACCTGCGTGCCGGCGCCGATCAGCTCCAGGTGCACCGGCTTGCCCAGCGCGCGCCCGAGGTCGCGCACCATGCGCGCGTAGCCGGTCAGCGCGTCCGCCAGCGGGCGCATGCGCGAGGCCAGCGCGCTGTCATAGAGCCGGCGCGCCAGCCGCGTGGCGCGGTGATCGTATTGTTCGAACTCTTCCAGCCGCGCGGCCAGCTGGTCGTGGCCTTCGTCCAGCAGCTGGCGCAGTTCGGCCAGTGCGGTGTGCGCAGCCGCGCCAGGGTTGCCGTCCGGTGCGTCCCGCAAGGCTTCCTGCAGCGCATCGACGGCGCGCAGTGCGCGTGCCTGTTGCCGCCTTGCTTTCTGCAGCGAGGCGCCGAAGGGGCGCAGCCAGTGCGACTCGACCATGGCCTCGCCGGACAGCGCCAGCAGCTGGTCAAGCGCATCGGCATTCACGCGCAGCATGCGCTCTTGGGTGTCGTCTGCCGGTATCGCGGGCGCTGGTTCCGGTAACAGGGCCGGGGCCGGCGCTGGCGGTGCCGGCACGACCAGCGCCCCGGCACCGCCATCGACCATGCCGAGCCGCTGCACCACTGCATCGATCTCGGCGCGGCCCGCATGCTCGGCCCAGCCCGGATCGCCGCCGGGCGGATGGCCGATGCGCAGCAGCAGGTCGGTGCCTTGCAGCAGCGCGTCGATATGCGCGGCGGTCAGCGGCAGGCCGCCCTGTGCGGCGACCAGGCAGTCTTCCATGGCGTGTGCCACCCGCACGCCGCCATCGAGCCCGACGATGCGGGCAGCGCCCTTGAGCGAGTGGGCGGCACGCATGCAGGCTTCGAGCTGCTCGGCCGCTGCCGGGTTGCGCTCCAGCGCCAGCAGGCCGGCATTGAGGACTTCGGCCTGGGCATCGGCCTCGAGCGCGAACAGTTCCAGCAGCGAGGCGTCGCGCAGTTGCTCGGGATTCATGCCAGGCTCCTGGCCAGCGCCTGGCGCACCAGTGCGGCATCGAGCAGCCCGACGCTGCGGCCCTGGTCGAGGAAGAGCGCCTGCGTATAGCGCGCCGACGCCCGCGCTAGGGTGGCGGGCAGCGGCTGCAGCGCGGGCTGCGGAACGCGGGCGATGCCGGACACCTCGGCCACCGGCAGCGCAATCGCGGCGCGGCCCTGCCCGAGGATCAGGAAGCGGCTGCCGCTGGCGCTTTCACCGGCGCCCGCGTCGAACAGCCGCGCCAGCGACAGGCAGGCCAGCAGGTTGCCGCGCACGGCGGCCAGCCCCAGCACGGCGGCATCGCGGCGGTGCGGCAGCGAATGGATCGGGCAGGGGGCGGTGACTTCGCCTAGCGCGGCGGTCGGCAGGGCCAGCCATTCATCGCCGATGCGGAACACCAGGCAGGCCAGCGCGATGCCGCGTTCGGCCGGCAAGGCCCCGTCATCGTCGGTGAGCGTGGCGGCATCGGGCAGTGCGTCCGGCACGACGTCCAGCCGTTGCGCGTCCAGCAGCATGGCCGCGGCCTGGGCGTAGGTCGGGCAGTTGCGGCAGTGCGCGTGCTCGGCCAGCGCGGGGCACGAGCCGTCGCCGCGCACGCCGATGCGCCGCCAGCAGTCGTCGACGTTTTCGGTGCGCAGGGCAATGCCTTGGGGCTCAGCCATGGTGCTTGCGGGTGTGGCGTTGCGCGCGCTGGCGCAGGCGCATGGCGCCATCGTGATCGCCTTCGGTATCGAGCAGCGCGGCCAGGTGGTACAGGCTTTCCTGGTGCGCCGGGTCCAGGTACAGCGCCTTGCGGTAGGCGGCATGGGCCTGCGCGGTGCGGCCGGCGGCGTCGTGCAGCACGCCCAGCATGCAATAGGCGTCGGCGTTGGCATCCGGGGCGCGCTCGAGCAGCGCCAGGCAGGCGGCGGTGGCGGCCTCCAGCTCGCCGCGATCGGCCTGGGCGGCAATGACAGCCAGCGCGGCGCGCTGATCGTTGCCAGGCGCGGGCGCGGCGGGCCGCAGGGGTGGGCGCGTGAGCGGGGCAGGCCGCAGCGAGGCTGGTGGCCTCGGCAGCCGTGGCGGTGCGGCCATGCGGGGCGGCTGGGCCGCGTGCACGGGCACACGCGGCGCCGCCCTGGCGGCTGGCACGGCGGACGGCTTGCGGAAGGCAAAGGTCAGCGGCAAGCCGACCGGCTCCAGGCCCTGCGAGCTCAGCACGCTGGCTTCGGCCGGCCCGACAAAGAGCAGGCCGTCGGCAGCGGCCAGCCGCGCCAGCGTCTGCACCGCATGCCGTTGCCCCGGCGCGTCGAAGTAGATCAGCAGGTTGCGGCAGAACACGAAGTCATAGGGCGGCTCGCCGGCGAGCAGGCCGGGATCGACCAGGTTGCCCTGCAGCAGCCGCACCTGCGCGCGCACGCGTGCATCCAGCACATAGCCGGTGGGCGTGGCCGTGAAATAACGGTCGCGGAAATCCAGCGGTGCGCTGCGAAAGGCGTTTGCGCCGTATTCGCCCAGGCGCGCGCGGGCCAGCGCGCGGGCGCTGATGTCCACTGCATCGATGGCAAAGCGGCCCGCCGGCACGCCCGCATCGAGCATGGCCATGGCGATTGAGTAGGGCTCTTCGCCGGTGGAGCAGGGCAGGCTCAGCACGCGCAGCGTGCGCCTGCCGTCGGCAAAGGCGCGCTCGGCGGCAAGGCGGCCCAGCGCCAGCAGCGCTTCGCGATGCCGGAAGAACCAGGTCTCGGGCACCACGACGGCCTCGATCAGCGCCTGGAATTCATCGGCGGTGCCGTGCAGCAAGTCCCAGTAGGCCTGGGTGTCCGACGCCTGCCGTGCCTGCTGGCGCTCACGCACGGCACGTGCCACTGCGCCGGTGCCGATGGCGCCCGCGTCCAGGCCGATGCGGGCTTTGAGCAGGGCCTCGATGTGCGTGGCAGTGCTCATGCCGCGGCCTCCCCGGCGGTGTCGGCAAACAGCATGGCATGGACGTCGTCCGGCAGCAGGGCCTCGACCCGCACCCACTGCAGCAGGCCGCGCGCGTCGTGCCGCACCGGCCCCAGGTAGCGCGGGCTGGCCCCGCCGATGCCGCCGTCGACAAACGATTCCGCCGGGCAGCGCAGGGTCTGGGTGGCCGATTCCAGGCGCAGGCCCAGCAGCCGGCTGGCCTCGCCGCCATGGCGGCGGTAGTGGACCAGCACCGTGCGCGTGCTGGTGCGCAGCGCCGCCGGCACGCCGGTGGCCAGCGCCGGCAGGTCGATCACCGGCACCGGCTGGCCGCGGCGCTCCATCAGGCCCGCCACCCAGGCCGGCGCGCCGGGGATCTGCTTGAGCCGCGTGAGCGGCAGCACCTCGGCCACCTCGGCGGCATCGAGCGCATAGTGGTCAGCGCCGAGGCGGAACAGCAGGAAGAGTTTCATGGCGGCGGGGCGCAGGCCCTAGACCTTGAAGCGCGATACGCCGCTGCGCAGGTCGTTGGCCACCAGCGTCAGTTCGTCGATCGCCTGGCTCGACTGGCGCAGCGACTCCACGGTCTGCTGCGCGGCCTCGGACAGCTGCATCAGTGCCTGGTTGATCTGCTCGGCGCCGCCGGCCTGGGCCTGCATGCCTTCATTGACCATCAGCACGCGCGGCGCCAGCGACTGCACCTGCGCGATGATCTGCGACAGCTGGTCGCCCACCTGCGTGACCTCGGACATGCCGCGGCGCACTTCCTCCGAGAACTTGTCCATGCCCATCACGCCCGCCGACACCGCCGACTGGATCTCGCGCACCATCTGCTCGATATCGTAGGTGGCCACCGCGGTCTGGTCGGCCAGGCGGCGGATCTCGGTCGCCACCACGGCAAAGCCGCGGCCGTACTCGCCGGCCTTCTCGGCCTCGATCGCGGCGTTCAGCGACAGCAGGTTGGTCTGGTCGGCCACCTTGGCGATGGTGGTCACCACCTGGTTGATATTGCCGGCCTTTTCGTTGAGCGTGGCGAGCTTGGCATTGACCGAGCCGGCGGCGTCCATCACATGCTGCATGGTGCCTTCCATGCGCGACAGCCCCACCTGGCCGGTGCCGGCCAGCCCGGCCGCCTGCTCGGCGGCGCTCGAGACTTCATGGATGGTGCGCACCAGGTCGCGCGCGGTGGCCGAGATCTCGCGCGAGGTCGCGCCGATCTGCGTCGTGGTGGCGGCGGTCTCGGTGGCGGTGGCCTGCTGCTGGCGCGCCGTCGCGGCGATCTCGTTGACCGAGGTGGTGACCTGGATCGCGGTGCGCTGCGCCTGGCCCACCAGCGAGGTCAGCTCGCCCGTCATCTGGTTGAAACCTTCCTCCACTTCATGGAATTCGTCCTTGCGGCGCAGCGCCATGCGCAGGCGCAGGTCGCCGCCGCGGATGCCGGACAGCAGGTTGACGATCGACTGCATCGGCACCGTGATCGCGCGCAGCAGCAGGTAGCCGCAGACCACGGCGACCACCAGGGCCACGATCAGCGCCGCTTCGATGCCGATCTTGGCGGCACCGACGGCATCGTCGATACCCCGCGCCGCCCGCGAATTGACCGCGCTGTTGTCGTCCACCAGGTGCTGGGCCGCCTTGCGCGCCTCGACCCAGCGGTCATGCGCTTCGCCGCGCAGCGCTGCCGCGGTGGCGGCGCCGTTCCACTCGCCCTGGCGGGACAGGATGTCGGAGGCCTGCTCGTAGCGCGCGCGCACGTCCCGATAGGCCTTGAAGGCGACGCGGTCTTCGTCGCGCGTGATCGAGGTCTCGTACTGCTGCTCGAGCTTGTCGAGGCGGCCGGCGGCGTCCTGGCCTTGCTGCTGGAAGCCGCGGCGCTCAGCCGGGTCGGTGGCATTGATGGTCTGCCACGCCAGCACATAGCGCTCGCCCCAGACGCCGCGGATGCCGGTGCTGTAGTTCAGCCCGGGCAGCGCGTCCTGCAGCATCAGCGTGGTTTCGCGTTCGATGGCGCTCAGGCGGGTGTAGGCAACAACGCCCATCAGTGCCATGACAAGCAGGATCAGCGAGAAGCTTGCCAGGATGCGCGTGCGGATGGTCCATTCGTTCACGGTGAGGTCCCGGTGATGTTCTTGTTCAGGAGCGGCCGTTCCCCGCAAAGCCGCCTCAGGGGCGCCGCTCCGGGGCAAGCAGGAGGTCGCGGGGCGGCGGGGGCGGCCTGATGCGCGGTAGGGTACTGTAAGCCGGGAACCGATTCAACGCGCAATGCGGCGCCGTTGCGCGGCCGCATAGCCGGTCCCGCCGCAATCGGAACTGCTTGATTTTTTCCAAGTTTTCGTCACACTTGCTAAATTGCTAGCAGGTAACAATGTCGACAATTACAGATGGGGCAGGGATGGTGGCCAAGTCGGGGGCGAAGGCGGCTGGCGCCTCGCCAGGCTCGGATCTCGATCCGCTGACCGGCGTTGACAATCGCCAGGGATTTCTGAAGCGGCTGGAGGCACGCCTGCAGAGCGAGGCGGTGCCCCGTTGTGCATTGCTGCTGATCGGCATTGACGATTTCCGCGCCTTCAACGACATGCACGGGCATGCCGAAGGCGACCTGATCCTGCAGCGCGTGGCGCGCCGCCTGCGCGACGCCTCGCCGCGCGACGCCGCCATCGGCCGCATTGGCAGCGACGAGTTCGGTGTGCTGCTCCCCTCCATTGCCGATCCCACGCTGGTGCGCCATGTTGGTGCGGCGATCCTCTCGATGCTGTCCTCCCCGCATGAGAGCGCCGGTCGCCGCCACCATGTGCTGGCCAGCATCGGCGCCTGCGTGATCCCCGCCGCCGGCGAACAGGGTTCGGACGTGCTGGCCGCGGCCAGCCTGGCGCTGGCCCGCGCCAAGCACGACGGCGGCCGCACCATCCGCTTCTTCAAGCCGCAGATGCGCTCGGACGTGACCACGCGGCTGTCGCTGGTGCAGGCGCTGCACGAAGCCTATGCCCAGCGCCAGTTCGAGCTGCTGTACCAGCCGCAGGTCGACCTGCGCGACGGCCGCGTGCACGGTGCCGAGGCGCTGATGCGCTGGCGCCATCCGACCCGCGGGCTGCTGCCGCCCGCCGCCTTCATCGACGCGCTGGCCGGCAGCAGCATCGCCAGCGATGTCGGCATGTGGCTGCTGCAGACTGCCTGCGCCCAGGCGCGCGCGTGGTCGCTGGCCTTTCCCCAACCGCCGCGGGTGGCCATCAACCTGTTCGCGGCCCAGCTGTCCGAAAGCCGGCTGCTGACCGAGGTGCGCCACGTGCTGCGCGCGCTGGAACTGGCGCCGGACTGCCTGGAGATCGAGATCACCGAAACCATCGCGCTGCAGCAGGGCGACGAGGTCGCGGACCAGCTGCAGGCGCTGCGCCGCGACGGCGTGACGCTGACCTGCGATGACTTCGGCACCGGCTATGCCTCGCTCAGCTTCCTGAAGTCGTTCCCGGTGGACCGGCTCAAGATCGACCAGTCCTTTATCCGCAACGTGACCGAAGACCCGGTCGATGCCGCAATCGTGCGCTCGGTGATCAGCGTGGGCGCAAGCCTGCACATTGGCGTGGTCGCCGAAGGCGTGGAAACGACCGAGCAGCGCGACTTCCTGCTGGCCAACGGCTGCCATGAGGCGCAGGGCTACCTGTACGGCCGCCCGATGCCGGCCGAGCGCCTGACCGAAATGCTGCGCCAGCAGTCCGGCCGCTGAGCCGCCTCTGCCCCCGTTCCGCCCGTCTCCGCTCCCCGCGCTGCCAGGGAAGTTGTTTCCACCTTTGACGGCGAGCCTGCCCGTCCCGGGCACCCGCTGACCCCCCGCCGGCCCGCAGCCTGCCCGGGACAGCGCTGCGGCCTGCGCTGCATTGCCGCATGGCGAAATACGAACTTACAAAGTCTGCCGCGCCGGGCGTGCCGCGGCATCCGGGGCAATGTATGGTGACATTAGGGTTGCCGCTGACATCGGCCGGCCGCCCCGGTGCGTTATGCGTTTTGTCCCGGCCCTGACTTCCATGTTCGATTCTTCCCAATCTGTCCCCCCTGCTCATGTCCAACGCCGTGGCAGGCTGGCGCTGACGGCCCTGGCCGCTGCCGCCGGCCTGGCGGTGGCGGCTGCTGCACTGGCCCAGGTGCCCGCCGGCCCCCCCGGCGAGGTCTATCTTGATGCGCCGGCGACTGACGGCCAGTACCAGCAAGCCGATCCTTCCTCGCGCATTGCCACGCTGACCGCCGTCGACGGCAACCTCAGCTTTGCGCCGGCAGGCTCGGACGACTGGGCTGCCGCCGGCCTGAACCGGCCCATCACCACCGGCGACCGGCTCTGGCTGGACCACGGCGGCCGTGCCGAGCTGCACGCCGGCACGGTGGCGGTCCGGCTGGGCGGCGCCACCGCGGCCAGCATCCTGAACCTGGACGACAGCGCCACGCAGGTTAAATTGACCCAGGGCACGCTGCAGCTGCGCGTGCGCGCGCTGCCGCCGGGCCAGACAGTCGAGGTCGACACCCCCAACCTGGCCTTCGTGCCGCGCGAGCCGGGCGACTATCGGCTGGACGTGGCGCCGGACGGCAGCACCACTACCGTGACCATGCGCCACGGCAGCGCCGTGGTCTATGGCGACAGCCGCTCGATCGAGCTGCAGCGAGGCGATCGCATGCGCTTTGCCGGCACCGACCTGGCCGACGCCGGTGGCGGCGGCGCGCCGGAAGATGCCTTCGACCGCTGGACCGCGGCACGCGATGCGCGCGAAGACGCCTCGCCGTCCGCCCGCTACGTGCCGCGCGAGATGCCGGGCTACGCCGCGCTGGACGGCTACGGCGACTGGCAGGAAGACCCCGGCTACGGCGCGGTCTGGTTCCCGCGCGTGGTCAGCGCCGGCTGGGCACCGTACAGCGCCGGGCACTGGGCCTGGATCGCCCCGTGGGGCTGGACCTGGATCGACGACGCGCCCTGGGGCTTCGCGCCTTCGCACTACGGCCGCTGGGCCTATGTGGGCTCGCGCTGGGGCTGGGTGCCGGGCCCGCGCGTGCGCCCGTGCTACGCCCCGGCGGTGGTGGCCTTTGTCGGCGCCAGCGGGCCGAACTGGAGCGTGCGCGTTGGCAGCGGGCCGGGCGTGGCCTGGTATCCGCTGGGGCCGCGCGACGCGTACCGGCCGGTCTATCGTGCCAGCCCGACCTATGTCGCCCGCATCAACCGGGTCACCGTTAACAACATCGTGATGGGCGACCGCCGGCCTCCGCCTTACGCCAACCGCAACGTGCCCGGCGCCATCACCGGCATGCCGGCACGCAATTTCGTCGAAGGCCGCCCGGCGCACGGCATGCATCGCGACGAATGGCGCAACCTGCCGGCAGGCGAGGCCAGGGGGGCGCCGCCGGTGGCGCCGGTCAAGAGCAGTCTGGTGGGATCGGCCCCGATGCGGCCGCTGCCGCCGCAGGCCCGCCCTGGCTTCGAGCGCCAGGCCATCGCCGCCCGTCCGCCGGGCCGGCCCGCCACGGACGACCTGGCCCGCCGCTTCGCGCGTGAGGGCGGGGTTGTGCCCGGCGCCGGCCCAGCCTGGCGCGGTGGCAATGAACGGCGGCCCGGGCGCGATGTGCAGCGGGCACCCGATGTGCGCATGAGCCAGGCAGCCATCGCCGCGCGCGACCACACGCCGCCGCAGCCGCGCGCCGGCCGCGGCGATGCCGATGGCCCCGCACGTGGCGATCGCGGCGATCGCAACTATTCGAACGCCCCGGGCGAACCCTGGCGCGGCAACGGCCGCGGCCAGAGCAGCCGGCCCGACGAAGCGCGCGGCTTTGTTGGCCAGCCGGGCCAGCCGGGCGGACCGGCCGACGCGCAACGGCAGGCGCAGGGCATGCAGCGCGAACAGCAGCAGGCTTTGCAGCGCCAGCAGATGGAACAGCAGCGGGAACAGCAGCGCGCGCTGCGCGAGCAGCAGCGGCAGGGGCCTGATCTGCAGCGGCAACAGCACGAGGCCCAGCAACGCGACGCCCAGCAACGCCAGTGGCAGGACCAGGCCCGCGACCAGCAGCGCCAGCAGGATCAGCAGCGCATGCAACAGCGCCAGTGGGCGGATGGGCAGGACCGTCCCGATCCGGCGCGGCAATCGCAGGACATGCAGCGGCAGCGCTTTGAGCAGCAACGGCAGATGCAGGATGCCCAGCAACAGCGCCAGATGCAGGAGCCCCAGCAGCAACGGCAGATGCAGGAATCACGGCAGCGCCAGACGCAAGACGTCCAGCGCCAGCAGATGGAGCAACAGCGCCAGTCCGAAGCCCAGCAGCAACGGCAGATGCAGGAATCGCGGCAGCGCCAGGCGCAAGACACCCAGCGCCAGCAGATGGAACAACAGCGCCAGTCCGAAGCCCAGCAGCAACGGCAGATGCAGGAATCGCGGCAACGCCAGGCGCAGGACATCCAGCGCCAGCAGATGGAGCAACAGCGCCAGTCCGAAGCCCAGCAACGCCAGGCCGCCGACCAGCAGCGCCAGCAGGTGGAGCGCCAGCGCCAGATGGCCGAGCAGCAGCGGCAAATGCAGGAGGCGCAGCAGCGGCAGGCCGAGGCGGCCCAGCGCCAGCAGATGGCACAACAACGGCAGATGCAGGAGCAGCAACGCCAGGCGCAGGAGCAGCAACGGCAGCAGGCCATGCAGCGCCAGCAGGCGGAACAGCAGCAGCGCCACATGCAGGAGCAGCAGCGTGCCGCGCAGGAGCAGCAGCGTGCGACGCAGGAGCAGCAGCGGCACCAGCAGGACCAGCAACGGCAGATGCAGGAGCGCCAGCGGCAGCAGATGGAGCAGCAGCGCCAGCAGCAGCAACAGCAACAGCGCGCCCAGAACTGACGCGGGCGGATGGAGGCGCGCAACGGGCGCGACGGCGATCGCCGGCAGTAGCACGGCCCGCTTGACGGAGCCCGTAAGGCAGAAACCCCCGCAGGCCTCGCGGCCTGCGGGGGTTTGTTCTTGCGCGGCGCCGCGCGGGCGGCGCCCCAGCCTGGCTTACTTCGCCAGCTCCGACAACCGGACCTGCGAAATCTTGCCGTTCTGCACCCAGCCGACGATGGTGTCGGCCATCGACCCGCCCTTGGCGTCGATGCCATCGACTTCGTTGGGGTTGACCTCCTTGGCCAGCCCCTTGACCGCGTCGGGCATCTTCGCCCGGATCGCTGCCGCGTCGCTGGTGGTGCCGGCCAGCTTCATCGCACCGGCCAGCGCGTACACCATGGTGTAGTTCAGCGACATCTCGGTGGTGGCATCGCGCCCGTCATGCAGCTTCTTGTACCTGGCGTTGAAGTTCTGCGCGGCGGGGCGGCTGTCGTTGACCAGCGGCAGCACGCCGATGGAACCTTCCAGCATGCCCAGGCCGTTGGTGACCTTGGCCATTTCATCCATCTTGGCTTGGTCCATCACGATAAAGCCGCCCTTGAAGCCCAGTTCGCGCGCCTGCTTGACCACCAGTGCGGTCGGCTCCGACGGGCCGCCGACGAACATCACGTCCGGCTTCTCGCTCATCGCGCGCGACACGCCGCTGTAGAAGTCGGTGGCCTTGGTGTATGACATCGGATTGTTGGCCACCACCTTGCCGCCGGCCGATTCCCACGCCGGCACGAAGGCCTGCACCCAGGCCTTGGCGTAGTCGTGGTCGGCCGGGGCCAGCGCCACGTTCTTGCCGTAGCGCTTCATCTGCGCCTTGACGAAGGGCTCGATATAGCCGGTGTACGCTGGCGGGATGCGGATGGTCAGCTTGTTGCCGGCGTCGGTGATGCGCGGCACGCTGGAGTAGGCCATCACCAGGAACTTCTCCTGCTCATTGAAGGCCTGCAGCGCGAAGATGCCGCCCGAATGGGGCACGAACACCGCCGGGGTCTTGTGCTGCTGCACCAGGCGGCGCCCGTTGATGGCGGCCTCGGCGGGCGAGTACTTGTCGTCCAGCGCCACCACCTCCAGCTTGACCTTCTTGCCCTTGACTTCCAGGCCGGATGCATTGATCTCGTCCACCGCCATCTGCACGCCCGACAGCACGTTCTTGCCATACAGCGCGGCGCCGCCGGACAGCGGCCCGGTATAGCCGATCTTGACCACTTCCTGCGCCAGTGCGGTGCCAGAGGCCAGCATGGCGGCCACGGCGGTGGCGGCCAGCGGGAAGATACGGCGCATGATCTTGCTTTGCATTGTCTTGTCTCCTGAAAGTACTGCGCTTGCTAGGTCTGGTTGTGTCTTGCTGTCGCGGGCCGGCTCCTCTGAACCTACCCCCCGATATACGCCTTCCGAATCCCCTCATCCTTCAGCAACGTATCCCGATCCCCTTCCATCACGATGCGCCCGCTCTCGATCACATAGGCGCGATGCGCGATCCCCAGCGCCGCGTAGGCGTTCTGCTCGGCCAGCAGCACGGTGGTGCCGGCGCGGTTGATTCGCTGGATGATCTCGAACATCTGCTTGACCACCAGCGGCGCCAGACCCAGCGACGGTTCGTCCAGCAACAGCGCGCGCGGGCGGCTCATCAGGGCGCGGCCCAGTGCCACCATCTGCTGCTGCCCGCCGGACAGCGAGCCGGCCGCATCGTCCTTCTTCTGCCGCAGGATCGGGAACAGTTCATAGACCTCTTCCAGCGTCTTGCGGATGCCCGCGCCATCGCGCCGGTGCACGTAGGCGCCCAGCACCAGGTTCTTCTCCACGCTCATCGCCGGGAACAGCTTGCGGCCCTCCGGGCAGTGCACCAGCCCGGCCTGAACGATCTGCGACGGCTTCATGCCCGACAGCTCGCGCCCGTCAAAGCGCATGCTGCCGCCGCTGATGCGGTGGATCGCGCTCATCGCCAGGAAGATCGAGCTCTTGCCGGCGCCGTTGGCACCCAGCAGCACCACCAGCTCGCCGGCGCGGGCGTGCAGGGTGATGTTGTCGAGGGCACGGAAGCTGCCGTACGACAGCGAGACGCGTTCAAGCTGCAACATGGTCGGCTCCCAGGTAGGCCTCGATGACATGCGGATCCTGCTGGATCTGCGCGGGCGTGCCTTCGGCAATCTTCTCGCCGTAGTTCAGCACCATGATCTTGTCTGCCAGGCGCATGATCATGTCCATCTTGTGTTCGATCAGGCATACGGTCTTGCCATGGCGCACCATCTTGCGGATCAGCTCGGCCAGGCCCACGGTCTCTTCCGGGTTCACGCCGCCGGCTGGTTCGTCCAGTAGCAGCAGTTCCGGGTCGGTCGCCAGCCCCAGCGCAAAGGCCACGCGCTTGCGCGCCTCTTGCGTGATGTCGGCGGCGACCTCATGCGCCAGGTGCGACAGGCCGACGAAGTCCAGCGCGGCTTCGGCCTTGTCGCGGCACAGGCGCTCTTCTTCACGCAGGCGGCGCGTGTTGAACAGCACGTCGCGCAGGCCCGAGTGGGTGCGCAGGCGGTGGCCGACGATCAGGTTGTCGAGCACCGTGGCGCGGTCGAACAGCGCCGTGGCCTGGAAGGTGCGGGCCACGCCCAGGCGCGCGATCTGGTCGGCGCGCAGGCCGGCCACGTCCTGGCCCTTGAACAGGATCTGGCCGGAACTGGGCGCATGCGTGCCTGCCACCAGGTTGAAGAAGGTGGTCTTGCCGGCGCCGTTGGGGCCGATGATGGCGTTGATATGGCCTTGCTCGAAGGTCACCGAGACATCGTGCACCGCGGTCAGGCCGCCGAATTTCTTGGTCAGGTTGCGGATTTCAAGCATGGTCGGCTCCGGCGCGGGTGGTCGATACTGCAGGGGCGCTGGCGTTCTGCGCCGGCTTGCCGCGCCGTGCGGCGGCTGCCTTGCGCGCCTGCTTCTTCAGCCAGGAACCCACGATGCCGTCCGGCACGAAAATGATCAGCAGGATCAGCACCGGGCCGAACACCAGCATGCGGTAGTCCTGCATGAACTGCAGCGACTGCGTGATCCACGGCACCAGCACCGCCCCCAGCAGCGGCCCGAAGATGGTGCCGATGCCGCCCACCAGCATCGACATCACCATGTCGAAGGTCAGGTCGGTGCGGGCGATATCCGGCCCCAGGAAGCGCACCTGCCCGGCGTACAGCGCACCGGCAAAGCCGGCGTAGCCCACCGACAGCACGAACGACAGTACCTTGGTGCGCATCAGGTTGATGCCCAGCGCCTCGGCCAGGGCGTCGCTGTTGCGCACCGCCATGAAGCTGCGGCCCAGCAGCGAGGTGACTATGCGGTGCATCAGGAAGGTGCCGACCGCCAGGAAGAACAGCACCAGGTAGTACTGCGCCTGCACGCTGTCAAAGCTGAGCGGCCCGATCGCGGCCGGCACCGGGATGCCGATCAGGCCCACCGTGCCATGCGTCAGGCTTTCCCACTTCTCGATCAGCAGGTAGATGATGTAGCCCACGCACATGGTGAAGATCGAGAAGTAATGGCCCTTCAGGCGCAGCGACACCACGCCGATCACATAGCCCAGCACCATGCAGATCGCGCCGGCCAGCACGAATGCCAGCCAGAACGGCACCTGGTGGTCCACCGTCAGGATGCCCAGTGTATAGGCGCCGATGGCCATGAAGCCGCCATGGGCCAGGTTCAGCTGCCCGGTGTAGCCGGTGATCAGGTTCAGCCCGAGCGTGGCGATGGCGTAGATGAAGGCCAGCGTCATCACGGTCAGGTAGTAGCTGTTGGGCGTGATCAGCGGGAAGGCGATGGCCAGCGCCAGCAGCAGCGTCCAGCCGGTTTTTCCTTGCAGTGCTTTCATGTCTGGAGTCTCCTCAGGCTGCCTTGCCGGCAAACAGGCCCTGCGGCCGGATAGACAGGATCACCACCAGCAGCACGAAGGCGATGATGTCCTTGTAGTCGGTGGAAACGTAGAAGCCGCCGAAGCTCTCGGCCATGCCGATGATCAGCCCGCCGACGATGGCGCCGGGGATGCTGCCCATGCCGCCCAGGATGATGATGACGAAGGCCTTGGTGATCACCAGGTTGCCCATGCTGGGGTAGACCAGGTTGATCGGGGCGTAGAGCGTGGCGGCGATTGCGGCCAGCGCGCCGGAGATGGCAAACACCAGCAGCGTCACGCGGGTGGCGTCGATGCCGACCAGCGCGGCGCCTTCGCGGTTCTGCGCCATGGCCATGATGGTGGCGCCGGTCATGGTGCGCGTCAGGAACAGGTGCAGCAGCACCATCAGCGCAAAGGCGGCGCCGATGATGAGCAGGCGCTGCAGCGGCGCGGTCAGCCCGAACACGTCGACGATCTGGCCATAGGGCGTGGGCATGCGGTGGAAGTCCGCGCCCCACAGCGCCTGCGCGCCGGCTTCCAGGAACAGCAGGATGCCGATCGCGGCGATCATGTCGTGCAACTCGGGCGAGTTGCGCAGCGGGTGGAACACCAGCCGGTCGGCAGCCATCGACAATACGGCCACCGCCAGCGCCGCGCCCAGCATCGCCAGCCAGTAGTTCACGCCCAGCGATGTCATCAGGAAGTACGACACATAGGCGCCAGCCATGTAGAAGGCGCCGTGCGCGAAGTTGGGCACGTGCAGGATGCCGTAGACCAGCGTCAGGCCAAGCGCCACCAGGCTGTAGACGCCTCCCAGCGTCAGGCCGTTCAGGAACTGTTGAAGGAACAATGCCACAGGGGTACCTCGTGCGGTTCGTGAAACCAGGCACGCAGCGGCAAGGGCCGTGCGTGTTCCATCGCGGCGGCGCCAGGCGCGGCCACGGTCAGGAAGTCGGGGGCGGAACTCAGGCGGGCGGCGGTGCCGGCTCGCGCGCGGCGATGCGCGGGCGGGATGGCCTGGCCCAGGGCGCGCCGTGGCGGTCACGGTGCGGGTGCGCAGATGCGTGTTGCAGGTACTGCATGGTTGTCTCCTGTGCGATGCGGCGCGATGGCCGCCAGGCAAGCCGGGCACTGGCCGCGTCGACGAGGACGGCGGCGTTGCGACCCGGTGACGAGGTGTCGGGAGTGTTCCCGCACGATCGTTCGTTTTCACCGACTGTTGCATAGGCTTCGCGGCACCGTCAAGGAAAGCGGCGGAGTATTCCGCACCGCGAAATAGCAGGGCACTGGCCTGCGGGTAAGTCCTGAGAGGGTCTGCCCGCCGCCATCGACGGGGCATATGACCCCTATGTTTTCCCTGCATGGACTGCTGTACGTGACGGATGTGCCGACCTACGCCGCTTTCGGCGAGCCACCCGGCGCTGTGCGAAGCTTCCGCGGATCCTTCCATGGCTGCGTACCCGCCGTTGTGCGCCATACGGCGACGCGCTATGCTCGTGCGCGCTGTATGCCGGCCGTTGGGACATTGTCTGCTTTCCCGCCTTTTTCGCTCCGTAACCTGCAACCCAGGAGACCCTACCCATGCCTTGCCGCATTTTTTCTCTGCGCGCTGCCGTCCTGTTCATCGCCGGTGCCACGCTTGCCGGCACCGCCGCAGCCACCGCGGTCGAGCCGGTTCATCAGTTCGCACGACAGGAGAAGCCCGCACTCATCGCGACCTTGAAAGACCTTGTGTCGATCGAGTCCGGCAGCAAGGACATCGAAGGGCTGGACCGCATCGCCACGCTGATCCGGGACCGGCTGGCGGCACTGGGAGCCACCGAAGCCAAGCTGGTCGAGCCAGCCGAAATCTACCGGATGGAAGACACGCCCAAGCAAGTGGGCAAGATGGTGATGGCGCAGTTCAAGGGCAGCGGCAAGCGGAACATCATGCTGATCGCCCATATGGACACCGTGTACCTGCGCGGCATGCTGGCCCAGCAGCCCTTCCGCATCGAGGGTGACCGCGCCTACGGGCTGGGCATCGCCGACGACAAGAACGGCGTGGCCGTGATCCTGCACACCATCGCCATCCTGCAGAAGATGAAGTTCAAGGACTACGGCACGCTGACGGTGCTGATCAACGGCGACGAGGAAATCAGCTCGCCCGGTGCGCGGGCCGTGCTGACCCGGCTGGGCGCGCAGCAGGATGCCGTGTTCTCATGCGAGGCCAGCCGCGTCACCGGCGACCGCCTGTCGCTGGCGACCAGTGGCATCGGTTCGATCTATCTCACGGCGCAGGGCAAGGCGTCGCACGCGGGCAGTGCGCCCGAGCAGGGCCGCAATGCGCTCTATGAACTGTCGCACCAGGTCCTGCAGATGCGCGACCTCTCCAATCCCGCCACCGGCCTCAAGGTCAACTGGACAGTCTCCTCGTCCGGCACCAATCGCAACGTGATCCCGGCCACCGCTACCGCGCAGGCAGACGTACGCGTGCTGCGCACCGCTGACTACGATAGCCTCGAGAAAACGCTGCAGGAACGCATCCGCAAGCAGCTCATTCCCGACACCAAGGTTGACGTGAAATTCGAGCGCCGCCGTCCCCCGCTGGAGGTAAGCGACCCAGCACGCAAGCTCGCCGCGCATGCGCAAGGCATCTATGCGGAGATCGGTGAAACGCTCCAGGTCCACGACACCGCGGAAGGCGGAGGCACCGATGCCGCCTTCGCGGCTGCGGACACCAAGGCGCCGGTGATCGAGCGCTTCGGGCTGCGAGGCTTCGGTGCTCACTCCAATGATGCCGAGTATGTCGATCTGAACTCGGTCACGCCGCGGTTGTACCTGCTGACGCGGATGATCATGGACGTCTCGCAGGACAAGGCTGGGCGTTAAGCGAGCGATAGCCCTCAAGGTCATTGAGGGCGATTCGCCGCAGGCACGACTACCGAGTAGGGCGGGCTGTGATGCTCACCAGTGCACCGGCATGCAGCTTCCGCGCATGCCATCTCATTCAGGCAATGCCTGGCACGGCCTTGACGCGCCTCGGTCATTCGGTGGATGCAAGCCGCGTCTTGACCGCCAGTACGGTGAGGTTGGCCATGGTGCGCAACGCGGCCAGTTCGGCGCCAGACCAGACCGACCGATCCGCTAGGTAGTTGAACGTCCCGATCACCCTGCCCGCGTGGCAGAGCGGCACGTTCACAACAGCCCTGCAGCCCAGCGAGCGGATGGTGTCGATATCGTCGAACACCTCGGCGAGCGCCGCGTCACCTTCACCGACGAAGACTTCACCGCGCTCCAGCAGCTGACGCTTCCACGGGCTGTCGCCCTTGGTCTTGCGGCCGCCTACGGGGTAGGCGGTAGTACTCGATGACCAGAGCCGCTCGATCTGCGCGGCATCGGCATACCAGGCATTGATGGTCAGCAACCCCGGGCCAAGCATCTCCATGGTCGCGTGCCCAATGGCGTCGAGCGTTGCAAGCGGACTTGCCGCACGCTGCAAGGCATCACACAGGCGGTTCACCTGCGCGATCAACTGCTGTGGATTGCCGAGAATTGCTTCCACGTCACTCCCCCTGGATGCCAAGTTCGCGGATCAGTTTGCCATAGCGGTCGGCATCGCGGCGCAGGATGGTGCCGAACTGCTGCGGTGTCGATGTGGTCGTTTCGACGCCGATGGCATTCATCTTCGCCTTCACCTCGGGCATCGACATGACGGCATTGATCTCGCGGTTCAGGCGCGCGGTCAGGTCGGCCGGCATCCCCTTCGGGCCGAAGGCGCCGTACCAGACCGCCAGCTCGTAGCCGGGCAGGGTCTCTGCCACCGTAGCCACGTTGGGCAGCAGCGGTGAGCGCCTGGACTCCGTCACGGCGAGCAGGCGCAGCTTGCCAGCCCTCACATGCGGCAGCGTCTGGGTGCCGGCCGAGAAGAGCAGCTGTGTCTGGCCCGCGACCGTGTCGACCACGGCTGGCGCTCCCCCCTTGTACGGGACGTGCAGCAGCTGGACGCCGGCCAGCTTTTCGAACAGCGCGGCGCTCAGGTGGTTGGTGGAACCAGAGCCGGCGCTGGCATAGGCCAGCTTGCCGGGATTGGCCTTTGCGTAGGCGATCAGTTCCTTCACGTTCTGCGCGGGCACCGACGGGTGCACCACCATTGTGTTGGTCACATACGCCAGCAGCCCCAGCGGGGTGAAATCCTCGACGCCCCGAAACGGCATGTTCTGCATCAGCGCAGGGTTCATGGCGTGCGTGCTCATTGAACCGACCAGCAGGGTGTAGCCGTCGGGCTTGGCACGGGCGACCATGGCGGAGCCGATGTTGCCCGAGGCACCCGGCTTGTTGTCGACGATCACCGGCTGGCCGAGCGAGCGGGTCAGGTGCTCGGACAGCACGCGCGCCAGGATATCCGTCGAGCCGCCCGCCGCCCAAGGCACGATCAGCGTAATCGGCTTTTGCGGATAGGCTTCGCTTGCCTGGGCAAGCCCGGCGACGCCAAGCGCCAGCACGACGATGCCGCGCAGCAGGGATTTCACGACGCACTTCATGGGTTTTCTCCTTGATGTCTGGCCTGGCTGTCAGGTACAGCCGGCCTTTAATGGTTGCCGTTCAGCGTCCGACCGCGTAGCCCTGCATGCCGCGCGGGTTCGCCCCGGCACGCAGCACGAGCCGGCCGCGGGGGTCCCGCTCGCGCGAGCAGGCGGACATGCGCCCCTCCGACCAGGGCTCGCCAATACGCACTTCGTGGCCGAGCTCACGCAGTGCAGCCAGGGTCGCCTCGGGAAAGCGCGATTCGACGCTGATGCGGTTGAGCACCGTCTGGCGCGGCCAGAACGATGCCGGGAAATGATCGATGTGCCAGGCCGGCGCGTCGATTGCCTCCTGCAGGTTCATGCCGTGGACGGCATGGCGCAGGAAGAACGCCAGCGACCACTGGTCTTGCTGGTCGCCGCCCGGCGTGCCGAACACCATGTATGGCTCGCCGTCGCGCAGCGCCAGCGATGGCGACAGCGTGGTGCAGGGCCGCTGGCCGGGTGCGAGGGTGTTGGGCAGGCCGGGCTCCAGCCAGGTCATCTGCAGGCGGGTATTGAGGGCAAAGCCCAGCGACGGAATGGTCGGGCTCGACGACAGCCAGCCGCCCGACGGCGTCGCCGCGACCATATTGCCGTGGCGGTCGATCACGTCGATATGGCAGGTATCGCCGACAAAGATTTCTTGCTCGGCCCATTCAGCTACCGGCGGCAGTTCGGCAAAGGTCGGCTCGCCCACGCCGAAGCGCACGTCGGCGCGCTGCAGCGTGCGCTCGGCCGCGGCCAGGTCGGGCAGGCGCGGTGCCATGCCGTTCACCATGCCCGGGTCAAGCGACAACGCCGCACGTGTGCCGATGCGTTGCGCGCGCGCCGCCAGGTAGCCATCGTCGAGCAGCGCCGCCAGCGGGCTCGGCGCAAAATGCGGATCGCCATACCACGCCAGCCGGTCGGCCATGGCCAGCTTGGTGGCCTCGGCAATGCGGTGCACGAATTCCGGCGAGTCTGGCGCGTGCTGCTCCAGAGCGGCGTGGCGCAGCATGCCCAGCTGCTGCAGGAACACCGGCCCCTGGCTCCAGACGCCACACTTGGCCACGGTGTAGCGGCCGAAGTCCAGCGTGACCGGGGCCTCGATCTCCGGCGCCCAGCTGGCCATGTCGTCGTAGCGCAGCAGGCCGGTGTGCTTGTCGCCGGTGGTATCGCGCACCGGCGTATTGCGGCAGTACGCGTCGATCTCCTGCGCGACGAAGCCGCGGTACCAGCAGTCCAGCGCCGCATCGATCTGGCCGGTGCGGGTGTCGCTGTGGCGCTGGGCCTCCTCGATGATGCGGGTGTAGGTGGCGGCCAGCGCCGGCAGCGTATGCAGGCTGCCGGGGCGCGGCACCTTGCCGTCCGGCAGCCACGTCCGTGCCGAGCTTTGCCACTCGTCGCGGAACAGTGCCTGCACCGCCAGGATCGCGCGCGAGATGCGCGGCACCAGCGGGAAGCCGTCGCGGGCATAGCCGATGGCGGGCGCCAGCACGTCGGCCAGCGACCACGTGCCGTGCTCGCGCAGCATCGTCAGCCACGCACCGAAGGCCCCGGGCACGGCGGCAGGTATCAGGCCGATGCCGGGCACCAGGTCCAGGCCCATGGCGCGCAGCGCGCCCGGATCGGCCAGCGCCGGGGCCGGGCCCTGGCCGCAGACAGTGCGCATGGCGCGTTCGCGCTCGTTCCAGTAGACGATCGGCACTTCGCCGCCGGGGCCGTTCAGGTGAGGCTCGACCACCTGCAGCACAAAGCCGGCGGCGACAGCGGCGTCGAAGGCGTTGCCGCCGCGCTCGAGCACGCCCATGGCGGTCTGCGTCGCCAGCCAGTGCGTGGAGGCGGCGACGCCAAAGGTGCCAACGATCTCGGGACGGGTGGTGAACATGGCTTGCAGCTCCTGTGATGCTAGCCAGTATAGGATTGGCGAATAACCAGCAGTGCCTCTTTGGTTATTGTGGTATTACCATCCGGTAATGCGACTTGCTCCTCCATTGCAGGAAGGCCCCGTGTCTATCGCCCCCGACAAGCTGGTCCACAACCTGGTGTCCCGCCTGCGCCTCAGGCACCTGCCGCTGCTGCTGGCGCTGGAGCGCCAGCGCTCGGTGTCGCGGGTGGCTGCCGAGCTCAACCTGTCGCAGCCGGCCGTCACCAAGACCCTGCGCGAGATTGAAGACATCTTCATGGCGCCGCTGTTCACCCGCACCCGGCGCGGACTGGAGCCCACGCCCACCGGCCGTGCGGTGCTGGCGCATGCCAGGCTGACGCTGGCCGATGCCGATGCGCTGGGGCGCGAACTGGCAGCGATCGAGTCCGGGCTGTCGGGCCGGCTGCGCATCGGCGTGATTCCGTACATCAGCCGCAGCGTGCTCGACGCCGCCTGCACCTTCGGCCTGGCCCAGACACCGCGGATCTCGGTGCTGGTACGCGAAGGCACCACCGACGAACTGGTCAGCGCACTGCGCGAGCACGAACTGGACTGCGTGGTGGCGCGCACTTTCTATGCGCCGGGCGCGGACATCGCGCAGCAGCCGCTGTATCGCGAAGAACCGGCGCTGGTTGTGCCCACCGCGGCAGCGGCCCGGCTGGCGCGCGGCCCGCTCGACTGGCGCCAGCTGGCCGAGCGCGACTGGATACTGCCACCGCCCAACACGCCGATCCGGCGCACCATCAACACCATCTTTGCGGTGGCGGGGGTGGCGCAGCCCACGCCGATCGTCGAGACCTATTCGATCAAGACCATGGCTACGCTGATGCGCAAGCATCCGGCGGCAACGACCATCGTGCCGAAGGCGGTGGCCAGCGAACTGGCCGATTCCAAGGGGGCGACTGCGTTGCCGCATGCGCTTAGCTGGGATCTGCCACCGGTGGGGGTGATGTGGCGGCGGCAGGCGGTGGACGATGATGTGGTGACGGCGCTGGTTGCTTGCCTGGGGGCGTTGCGGTGGGAGGAAGAGTGAGCCGGATGGCCCATCCCACGCATCGCACGCCTCCACATCCGCGAGCCGGCTCCGACACATTCAGGCTGTCGCAGGGCCGTCTGGGGTTTCTCCCGAAATCCCTTCCTATCTACTTGTTTTAATTGCGGTTTAGATTCGCGCGAGGGTCTCGTCTTCAACCAGCCAGCTCGCGGTGCAACGCCACGTATTCCTGCGCAAGCTTGTGGCGCGGATCCAGATGGATCATGGGGGTGGCATGCTGATGCGATTCGCGGATCTTCACCGATGCAGACAGCCGCGATTCAAGTACCGGCAGGCCCTCGCTTACCAGTTCGTCGACGAGCTTCTGCGGCAGGCTGGCTCGCGGCTGGAACTGGTTGATCACGATCCCCTCGACCTGCAGCCCGTCGTTGTGGTCCTGTTGGATTTCCTTCACGTTATCGAGCAGCGTGTAGAGGGCACGGCGCGAGAAGTCATCGCAATCGAACGGGATCAGGCAGCGCTCCACGGCGATCAGTGCGGAGCGGGTATAGAAATTCAGGGCCGGTGGCGTGTCGATGTAAATGGCGTCATAGATTGCCTCCAGTTCGAGCAAGGCGTCGCGTAGCTTGTAGATCTTGTAGCGGGACTCGAGCTTGCCGTGGAGGGAATCCAGGTCAGGATGCGCCGGCATCACATCTAGGTTCTCGAACGGCGTCGGGTGGACAAAGGACGTAAATTCCACCGGCCTGAAGTTGTAGGTCAGGGAGGTCTCGAAAAAATTGGCCGCGGTCGGACTTGCCTCCGCGGCCTGCGCGCCAAGCAGGTACTGGGTGGAGTTACCTTGTGCATCGAGGTCAATGACCAGGGTGCGCAAGCCCTCGCTGGCGCTGATCGCCGCGAGATTGCATACAATGGTCGATTTTCCGACCCCACCCTTCTGATTGAAGACGACGCGCCGCATTTGCCCCTCTGGAGAGAATCGATCCGAAAGCGGCAGCATACCTTAGCGTGAGGTTTCCGGCAGCACCCGCCCGGCTATGAAACGATATTCCAGGCCCGGGGCTCGCTGTACCATTGGTGCCTTGAGGTGGTCCCGCGCTTGCCCTCATGGACCAGCCTTGTGCTGCACACTATGCGGCTCACGCCATCGAAAGCATCGACATGGTTGCCGACCTTGCCCGCTCCTGGTTGACCTTCAGTGCGCCTGTGGCCGCTGCACAGGCTGCCGGCCGCCCGCTCGTGGCGCTGGAATCGACCATCATCGCCCACGGCATGCCTTACCCGGAGAACGTTCGCACTGCGCGCGAAGTGGAGGCGCTGATCCGCGACCTGGGAGCCGAGCCTGCGACGATCGCGCTGATTGGCGGACGAATCCGCATCGGGCTTTCGGACGACGAACTGGAACTGCTCGGGCGCTCGGACCGGGTGCACAAGGTGAGCCGCCGCGACCTGCCAGCCGTGCTGGCCGGTGGCGGGCTCGGCGCCACGACAGTGGCCGGCACGATGATATGTGCCGCGCTGGCGGGCATTGAGGTCTTCGTCACCGGCGGGATTGGAGGCGTGCACCGCGGTGCGCAGGAGACCTTTGACATCTCGGCCGACCTGCAGGAACTGGCCAGGACCTCGGTGGTGGTGGTCTGTGCCGGGGCGAAGTCCATCCTGGACATCGGACTCACGCTGGAATACCTGGAAACACACGGCGTGCCGGTGCTCAGCTGTGAGCAAGACAATGTTGCTGCGTTCTACACGCGCGACAGCGGCTTTCGTGCTGACTTCAGGCTGGACAACGCGGCGGAGCAGGCGCGCTTCATCCGCACCAAGTGGGACTTGGGCCTGGCGGGCGGCGTGGTGTTGAGCACACCGGTGCCGCAAGCGGCAGCGATGACGTCCGGGGAGATCGACGCGCTGACTCAGCAGGCGCTCGCCGAGGCCACGGCGCAGGGGATCACCGGCAAGGCCGTGACGCCTTTCCTGCTGGCTCGCATCAAGGCGCTGACGAGCGGACGCAGCCTGGCGACAAACATCGCGCTCGTAAAACACAACGCCGAGGTGGGGGCAAGGCTGGCGCTGGCATTGGCGGCCATCGGGCAGCCGGTCAGGTGAGCAGGTCGGCGTCCGCAGGGTGCGGGCGCGCACCTGGCAAGCTGTGTCTATGCGCCGACGTCGCCTAATCTTGTAATTTAGCGACCGGGGAGTGGAAAACTCGCCTGAAGTCGCAACGCGTACATTTTCGATCCGGGGCTGGCAGAAGGAGTCATCATCATGCGACTCTCACTGATAGTCTGCGGCGCCATGCTGGCGCTTTCGGCATGTACATTGGAGCCGGCCGGAACAGGCGCCTTTACCGTCATGGGGCCGGCCAGCTTCGATCGCACCTTCACCGCAGCCGCCGAGGCAATGCGCGACCAGGGCCTGGCGATCAGCGTCGAGGACCCGGTCAATGGCGTGGTGGTCGGCAGTCTGGATACCAGCACGGTGATGGCCGGAGTTCACCAGCAGGCAGACGGCTTCGTACGGGTGGAATTCGACGGCATGGCTGCACCTGATCCGGCGTTGATGGCGCGCATTTCGCGCAGCTACAACCGCCGCATGGGCCGCTGAAGCGCATCAGAGGTCAGGCGATTGCTTCACTACCTCAGTTCGCTATGCGATCGAGCGCAGGCGTTCGGATCGCCGACGCGCGCTCGCATGCCATACGCCGCCCGCCGGCATTGATCGCAAAAATGACCGCCGCAAAGCCAGGAGCACAGGTAGCGCACGTTGGCCGTACGCAACAAATGTAATCGTTTGTTAATGCCGCCCGCGCAGCCCCGTATTGACAACAGATGCTTCCTTCCGCTTTGGTACGATCCCGCTCTTTCCGCAAAGCGTCCCGCCACCGTGAATCGCCGCTGTCTATTGTTTTGTCGTGAGTACTGCGCACGGTGGCTCATCCGCATCCAATCCATGGCCGCTGCCAGCGTCACGATAGCCAGGCGCGTCTTTCCCGGCGCGCTGCGCCGGCTTCGCCACCCGACGCGACGCGGCATCATGCTGACGCTCGCCGCAGTGCCGGCGCTGTTTCTGCTGTACGTGCTGGCGCTCGTGCCGTTTACGCCGGGCATCGGCGACATCCGCAAAGCCCGCATCGACCGCCCAGCGCTGATCGTATCGGCCGACGGCAGAGTGATCGACGAATTCAAACCGGTCAATCGCGAGTGGGTATCGCTCGGGCAGATCTCGCCGTACATGGTGGCTGCATTGGTCGCCACCGAAGATCGCCGCTTTTATGAGCATTACGGGATCGACTGGCTGCGTACCGCGTCGGCCGCGCTGCATACGTTCTCTGGCGACCGGCAGGGAGGCTCGACGATCACGCAGCAGCTCGCGCGCAACCTGTATCCCGACGAAGTCGGCCGCGCGCCGACCCTCGCGCGCAAGATCAGGGAAGCGATCACGGCGCTCAAGATCGAAGCCGTGTACAGCAAGGACCAGATCCTTGAGACGTACCTGAACAATGTGCCGTTCCTGTATAACGCCTACGGCGTGGAAATGGCCGCACGCACCTACTTCGGCAAATCGGCGCATCAGCTCGACATCCTCGAAAGCGCGACACTCGTCGGCATGCTGAAGGCCAACAGCACCTACAACCCGGTCCTGAATCCCGAGCGCGCACTGGAGCGGCGAAACACGGTGCTCGGGCAGATGAACAAGTACGGCAAGCTCAAGCCCGATGCTTACTCCTGGTTGAGCCGGCAACCGCTTAACGTCAATTTCGAACTGCAGACCGCGCCACGAAGCGCGGCGCCGCATTTTTCCGCGCTGCTGCGCAAATGGCTGATCGCATGGGCCAGCCGCAATGGCTACAACATATACGCCGACGGGCTGGTCGTGCGCACGACCATGGATTACCGTCTGCAGGCGATGGCGGTGCAGGCGATGGACTGGCAGGCGAGCCAGCTGCAATGGATCGCGAACGGGGCGTGGAACGAACGCACGGGCTGTTGGCCTGGCAACGACCTGTTCCGGACGTTCATCCGGCAAACGCCCGACTATCGCGCCGCACGCGATGCTGGTCAATCGGATCAGGCGGCGCTCAGGAAGCTCGGCACCAACCCGACGTTCGTCCGCGCACTCTGCCGGAGCAAGACTCAGGTCCAGGCGGGTTTTGTCGCGATCGATCCGCGCAACGGCGATATCAAGGCATGGGTCGGTAGTCGCGACTTCAGTGACGCACCGTTCGATCACGTTCAGCAGGCCCGGCGCCAGCCGGGTTCGACTTTCAAGCCGTTCGTCTACGGGGCGGCGTTCGCGGACGGCGCGCGGCCAAGCGATACGATCGTAGACCGGAACGTCGCCATTCCACTGGCCGGCCAGGCGACCTGGCGGCCTACCGACGCGGCGCCGCCCACCGACCGGCCGATGACGCTGCGCGACGCGCTAGTGTATTCGCGCAACCGCGTCACCGCTCAGCTCATGCAAAAGGAACGCCCCGAGAAGGTCGCACGGCTTGCGCGCGCGATGGGCGTGCGCGACAGTCCGCTCGAAGCGGTGCCGTCGCTCGCGCTCGGCACGAGCCCGGTCACGCTCAAGGAAATGGTATCGGCGTACAGCACGATCGCGAACCGTGGCGCCTATGTCGAGCCGCGCATGGTTACCCGCATCGAGGATCACGACGGCAAGGTGCTCGCCGAATTTGCGAGCGCAGCGCCGGAGCAGGCACTGCCCGCCGCCGCCGCGCAAACGCTCGTCGATGTGATGCGCGACGTCGTTATCCGGGGCACCGGCGCAGGTATCCGGACGCGCTTCGGGATTCGCGCCGACGTGGCCGGCAAGACGGGCACCACGCAGGACAACGCGGATGGCTGGTTCATCCTGATGCATCCGCAACTGGTCGCGGGCGCGTGGGTGGGTTTTGACGATGGACGTGTGACGCTCGGCAACGACTGGGGCCAGGGCGCGCATAGCGCCCTGCCGATGGTGGGCGCGTTCTACGATATGGCGCTGCGTGCGCGGGTGATCGATCCGGACGCGCGGCTCACCCCTGAGACCAGGGCTCCTCGCAAGGTCCAGGCGCAACAGCATCGGCACTTCCTGTTCTGGAGGTTTTGACGCCGACGCTGGCGGACGCGAAATTCGCCTTCACAGCTTCCGCCGACGCAGCGCGACCCGAGCCGGTCGACCGCAGCGGCGGCCGTCCGGAACCCGGCGCGCGACGCGGTCAAGCGCGCGATGGGACAGATGCCCCAATGACGGGCGCCATCGCGCGTCGCCTCGCTCAGTCGTCGTGACGATGCTTCTTTTGGCCCTTGTGCTTGCCCCGATTGCCGTTCTTGTCGTCGCCATAGCTGTTGCGCGACACATTGCCGTTCCTGTGGTCATCGGCATAGTTGTTGCGCGACACATTGCCGCCCAGCGCCGAACCCGCTGCACCACCGGCCGCGGCACCGACGATGCCGCCGGTCCGGCCGCCCAGGGCATTGCCGGCCGCCGCGCCGGCGCCACCGCCCAGCGCGCCACCCACGACGGCGCCAGTCCGTTCCTTCTTGTTGGTAGTCACCGCGCCGCCCGCACCGCCGCCCACCGCGCCGCCGATCACGGCACCCGTGCTGCCGCCCAGTGCGCCACCGACGGCCGCGCCCGCGGCACCGCCCAGACCGCCTCCCACGGCGTTCTTCAGGTCATCGGCCAGCGCCGGTGTGGTGGCAGCGGCTAGCAGCAGGGTCAGGCACAGCGTACGAAGTGATTGTCGAGTCATGTTCTTCCTCAATAGGGGATGGTTGGCGATCCGCCGATGCAGGAGTTTACACGGGGCGGCAAGCGGCTCCGTTTGAAACTCGCAACGGTGGTCGACTACCTCCGTCGCCATGAGCCCGAGACCTGTCGCGCTGAGCCCGGAATGCTGTTGTCAGTCGATATTGGCGCAGGAAATAGCGATCCCCAGGATGGGGTCGCCACGAGCCGGAAAGCAGAAAAGCCCTTCGCAATTCGTGGAGGGCTTTGTCAATTCAGGCCGTCAGGCGGCGCAGGGCGACTATAGCGGGCGAATCTGTGACGCTTGTGGGCCTTTCTGACCTTGCGTGACTTCAAATTCCACCCTCGCGCCTTCCTCCAGCGATTTGAACCCGGTGCCCTGGATTTCGCTGTGGTGGGCAAACAAGTCCTTGCCGCCATCATCCGGCGTGATGAACCCATAGCCCTTTTCACTGTTAAACCACTTCACGATGCCAGTCGCCATCTCGTCCTCGACATTTAGTGCACACAGGTTGCGTGCTGAGAAGTCCCGCCCCAGAATCGCCCCGTCGCCAGAATATGGTTGAACGCGATACGGCGCGCCGAACCCCTAGCATACCGAAGAGGAGGGCGGGCAGTATCTGCGGGTTAACCTCTGGGTGAGAGCGCTGAAGATGAGGCGGGCGAGTCGCGATACGGGCGGGGTGCGCAAATTTCCGAGCGCCGAATCCGAGGAAATCCCCCCGATCCAGGCTTACTCAGTCCAGACGGCATCGACGTCCCGCAACAGGTGTCCGGCCAGGATGTAGTCGCCAGCCTTCATGGCCTTTGTCTCCAGGGCCACCAACTCGTTGGCTGCCAGCTGGTCCAATGCAAACTGGCAGTAAAGGTTCCGTTGCCGGAAGGACACCTTCGGCCGGCTGAGGCCGGCAATGAGCGCCGCGAGGGACTTCACGGCGATGCTTTCGTGTCCGCGATACTCCACCCGTATCCCTACCTTATTACCCAGGCGCCCGAGCTCAATGGCATCCTGCCAGCCTGACTCATAGTCGAGCTCGACCAGCGCGACCCCCTCTGCCTCCAGGAGCCTGATAGCTTCCCCTTTGGTTCCAGCCCGAGCCGTTGTCATTTCTGCCTCCACTCACACCTTCCCGCGCGGGGGTCGCCGGCCTGCTTCAACGTGCTACTGAACTCAACGCCACGTCGCCCCGCTCATGACTCTTGGCTTCAGATTTGGAGTCAAGATCCTGCTTAATTCTGACGTAAGAAAAATCTAAGTCAATATAGAATCGCCCTGTAGTCCTGCTACCACCACCCGCGCAACCGCTCCGGCGACGCGGGTTTTTTTTTGACACAGAGTGGTCCTCATTCGGCCTGAAGCTCAATGCCTTTCCCCAGCAGCGGCATATTGGTAGCGGACCTCGCCGAGTGGTGCTAATGCAAGCCGTCCGGCCGGTCGGCGAATGAATGCTCCTGAACCTGGATGCATATCACGTTGCGATATTCGTCGAGCTTCCCCTGCGCACGTTTTGGCAATGGAGAAAATACTGGGGATTACGTCAGACATGCTTCCAATCATATTGAACACAAGGTGGCGAGCAACTAAGATGAACGTTCCGGGTGCGAGAACAAGCACCCGCCAGCCAGAACCTCGCGTCCGAGGCGAAACAAGCGGCCTGTGCAAACCAGGCCGGCTGTCACGGACGGTAGTGAAGTCCCGTAGCAAAAGTAAACCTACAGCTTGGGAGACGACTGTGCTGAGTCATCATGAATTCGCCACGCTTGTGCTGGTAAGCGGCAGCTCCGACCCAACGGAGCTGGACCGCGCGGATATGGATACGCTGCTCGCGTATCAACTGGTTACGCTTGAGCGCCTTGGGCCAAACCAAAGCCGCCCTCAGGTGACAATCCAGGGCTACGCTTTTCTGAAATCCCTCGGCCGAGTTCGCGCAAGGGAAGGTCAGGCTCGCCAGGCCTGCTTATGAGCGTATTGCTTTAGCTGGTAGTGACTGCGGACGTTGGCGCGCTTTTGGCTGATCGGCGTGGCCTGCCAGGGTCACAATGCAGCCATCGTTTTCCAATCGATTCACGTCCCGTCGGAGCTCTCATCGGATGGCTCAGGTGGCGGGTCGTACTTAGGAGACGCAAGATGACTCAGTGGTCCCCCGAGCAATTCATGAAGGTCCAGATGGCAGGCATTGAAGCCCTGACCGGGCTGACCGGCAAGGCCTTTGAGGGCTTCGAAAAACTGCTGGAGCTGAATCTGCAAACGATGAAGACGGCGCTGGCTGATTCACGAGAAGGCGCCAGGAAAGCGCTCTCAGCCAAGGACCCGCAAGAACTGGTCGAATTGCAAATCGAGCTATTTCAACCCGCAGCCGACAATGTCTTGGCGTATCGCCGTCAACTGTACGACATCCTCGCCGCCACCCGGGCGGAGTTCGAGAAGGTCGCCGAGGTCCAATACACGGCAGGCAAGCAGGATCTGCAAGACTTCCTTGGAAGCGTGGTGAGCCAAACGCCAGCCGGCACGGCGGCGGCGCCATTGGCTGCCTGGCAGGAGGCAGTCAACGCGACCACTACGCTCTATGAGTCGATGCAAACGACGGCAAAGCAGGCCGTGCAAGTGGCCGAGAGCAGCTTCAATACTGCTGCGCAGGTGGCCTCGAAAGGCATGCAACGTCGTGCGGCACAGGCCTCAAAGGCGGCTGCAAATTAAGTCGGCTTTGGCTCCTGGAAAGCCAGAAGAGGTGGAGCGCTGGAGGCGGCCATGTGCTTTGCACCGCCGCCGATCTCTCGCCTCCTCTGTGCCGCAGTGGGGCCGCGAAGCGCCGGCCTAAACTTCCTTCGTGTCGAATATCAGCATGTCAACGCCGGCCTGGGCAAAATTGGCCAGGTCAGCTGCTGCGGCGGCGCCCTCAGGCGAAGCCATTGCCTGCCGGAGCGCCGCCAGCGAATCGAAGCTCAGCACCGCAACCAGGTGAATCGGCGAATCGCCGGCTGGGCTTGCAACCGGGCCGCTGCTGACCTCGTAGCTTCGCAGGCCGGCGATCTTCTTGGCGATCGGAACATGGGTCGAGAAGTAATAGGAATCAAACGCCGCCGTGTCCGCAGGCTTCTTGTATAGCACCATCAGCTTTGCCATCGTGGTTCCTCCAAGCGTGAGTTAGATAGAGCCCGAGCTTGCCAGTGTAGCTTCCCTGCAGCGTGTGAACCCCATTTCCGTCAGGACACGTATCGTCCGGCGCGCTTGATGCACAGCGCGCACTGCGGGTTGACCGGTGTCTTCATGCTACGATTTTCCTATCTGAATCGGAGGTCGTCATGACAATCGAAAGCTACCAGGGCTACATCGTCCGCGGCTTTGCCAAGCAGCTTGGCGACGGATCCTTCGAGGCATCCGGTGCAGTTGAGAAGGACGGCCGCATCGAGGAAGGATCGGATCCCTTGGGGTACTACCCCTCGTTCGAGCGTGCTGCGGCAGCCGGCATTGCCTGGGCGAAAGCGTGGGTAGATGATCACGGCTGAACCCCTCTGAAATCGACCCCCAGACCTACGGATTGGCAGCCTATGCGCCGCCGCAGTTGATGCCGGATGAGGCGTCTTTTGTCATGCTAGGATTCCTCGAAACGATGGGAGGTCGCCATGTCGAGCCATGCCTGGGTCGAAGAAGGGGAGTACTACTGCCACTGCACGGTCTGGAAGTCCAAATCCGGGACCTGGGATGCATCGGTATTGTTCGAGCGAAGAATCGATCACGCGAACGAGTTTGTCCCAGGCTTGCGGCACAAGATCAAAGCCTCGTTCAATAGCGAGGACGAGGCAATGACCGAAGCAATCGCTTACGCAAAGGCTTGCGTCGAGAACACCAAGACCGGCTTGTAGCCCCATGCGGCTACCCCAAATCGCTTCGATTCCTTCGCCGACTGGCTCGCCATCTCAGGCACGCTGGCGACCGGTGCTGCCGTCATCGGCGCGGGTTGACGACTACAGCTAGCTCCGCCCCCGCGCTGTGGGACACCATTTCTTACAACCGGGGGAGGTGCCCGTCGGTATCCTTGCGGCAAATTCGCCAACTGCAAGCGCAGGTCACCATGAAATCCCTATTTGTGCTCACCGTAGCCACGGCAGCACTTCTCACCGGCTGCGCCATCGCTCCCTATGATGACGGCTACTACCACGGCGGCTACTCGCGTCCCATTTACGGCGGCGGTTACTTCGATTGGGACGGCGCGAGGTACTACGGCGGCAACCGAAAGTGGGGCGGTGACTGGGATCGGGGCTGGGACCGGGACGAGAAGCGAAACAGGGGCCGTGATTGGAGCGATCGTGATAACCGCGGCTGGAACCGTGGCGGAGATCAAGGTGAAAACCGCGGCGAGAAGCGTGGATGGAATCGCGGCGATGTGCGCGCGGAGAATCGCGGCCGGGACCGGCGAGGCGAGCGTGGCGAGGACCGGGGCAATGACCGTGGCGGTAACCGCGGTGATGACCGTGGGCGGAATCGTGATGCCGACGGTGGCAACGGTCGCGGCAGAGACCGTAACAAGGATTGATGCGCCAGTCCCTGACTTCTGCCCGCATCGCAGGGCAGGCCTGCGAGCGCAGCTGCGACGCGCTGACCGATAGCACTACCCGTTGACGGAAGGAGCTCCGCCGCTTGACCAGGTGCGCGGCAAGCCTCGGCCTTTAGGCCGGAGAAGGATAGCGCGGACGCCGTCGGCGTCCTTTCGGCG
>NZ_JBXAHL010000023.1:0-122866 GCF_058795055.1 Cupriavidus sp. GW823-FHT06D04
TGCATCGCGTAGTCGTGCGCTTCCTTGGTGGTGCCGCCCGAGGCGTCGGCCACCATGTAGATCTCGTAGTTGCCTTCGAGCATCGCGCAGAGCGCGAACGTGGTGTTGCAGACCTCGGTCCACAGGCCGGCGACAATCACCTTCTTGCGGCCGTTGGCGGCCAGCGCGTCGCGCACCTTCTGGTCGTCCCACGAGTTCATCGAGGTGCGTTCGAGCGTCTGCTTACCCGGGAACACGTCGAGCAGTTCGGGGTAGGTATAGCCCGAGAACGAGTCAGACTCGACCGTGGTAATGGTGGTCGGGATGTCGAAGATCTTGGCCGCCTTGGCCAGGCCGACCACGTTGTTCTTCATGGTCTGGCGGTCCATCGACTGCACGCCAAAGGCCATCTGGGGCTGATGGTCGATGAAGATAATCTGGCTGTTGTGCGGGGTCAGGACTTCCAGTTTGGCGTTCGACATAATGTTCTCCGGTATATGTTTATTCAATGATTTTGAGCTTCTGGCTGCCGGCGCTGCTTTCGCTCTGTTGCGTTGTAGCGTCGTCCATGTGCAGAACTATAGCGGCGATAGCTTTGCTCAAAGTGATCCATTCGCTGACATGTTATTCAAATATTTTGAATTTTTGAGATTCGCCAAACGGTAACTCCGGAGGTGCAGCGAGGGATGCGACTCGGGAAGTGCCAACCGGGCACGGGTCGACCTATGGCGCTTCCCGGCCCAGTCGCCAAGGGCAACTCTCGGGTAGGCCGCGCTCCCTTTACTATGCTAGTCACCATCGACCGGCACGGGAGCGAACTTGGATAACCCGGATCTTCTCGATAGCGACCAAATGACCGCGCACGTCGTCGCTGCCCAAGCGAGCCCGTGCGACGAACTCGTCATCCGCACGCAGCCCACCGCGGTCGACCGCCCGTGCCGGCGCAAGCGTCTGGCACTCGCCGCGACGATCCTCGGCTCAAGCATGGCGTTCATCGACGGCTCCGCCCTCAATGTCGCGCTACCCGCCATTCAGAGCGAACTCGGCACGAGCGTCGCTGCAATGCAGTGGATCGTTAACGCCTACCTGCTCTTTCTCGGGTCCCTCGTGCTGGTGGGCGGATCGATGGGCGACAAGCTCGGCCGCCGCACGGTGTTCATCGCGGGCATCGGGGTCTTCACGCTGGCGTCGGCCGCTTGCGGGTTCGCGCCGGACGCGAATTCGCTGATCGCCGCGCGCGCAGTGCAGGGCATTGGCGCAGCACTGTTCGTACCCAGTAGTCTCGCGATCATCGGCGCCGTGTACGAAGGAGAAGCGCGCGGACGGGCAATCGGCACCTGGGCGGCCGTCGGGGCGATCACGTCCGCGGTGGCGCCGGTGGCGGGCGGCTGGCTCGTCGACGTGTTGTCCTGGCGCGCGATATTCTTCCTCAACGTCCCGCTTGCAGCGGTGACGATCGCGCTCGCGATTTCGTCGGTGCCGAACAGCCACAAGCTCGATGCGCCTCAACGGTTGGACTGGCCCGGCGCGCTTAGCGTCGCAGCGGGGCTCGCTGCCCTCACTTACGGTCTGACCGAGGCGTCTGCGCGCGGTTTCGCGGATCCGCTTGTACTGTGCGCGATCGGCGCCGGCGCGTTCGTGCTGGTCGCATTCGTGATGATCGAAGCGAACAGCCGTCACCCCATGATGCCGCTCGACGTGTTCCGCTCACGCGATTTCACCGGCGCCAACCTCGTCACACTGCTGCTCTACTTCGGCCTGAGCGGCGCACTGTTCTTCCTGCCGTTCACGCTGATCCGCGCACATGCCTACACCGCAACCGAAGCGGGCGCGGCGCTGCTGCCGGTGCCGGTCGTCATCGGCTTGTTGTCGCGCTTCACCGGCGGCCTGACGAGCCGCTTCGGTTCGCGGATCCTGTTGAGCGCTGGCCCGAGTGTCGCCGGAATCGGGTTCGTGATGCTGGCGTTGCCGTTCGTGCGCGGCAGCTATTGGGCCGGATTTTTCCCTGCGCTCAGCGTGCTCGGGCTTGGCATGACGATCACCGTCGCGCCGCTCACGACGATTGTGATGGACTCGGTGCCGGCTGACCACGCAGGCGTTGCGTCCGGCATCAACAATGCGGTTGCACGTGTGGCGAGCCTGCTGGCGATTGCGGTGCTGGGCATCGTGTTCGTGTGGTCGCACCAAGCGGCGCTGTCGGCGCGGCTCGATGAACTGGACGTTCCCAGGGACGCACGCCGGACCGGGCAGTTGCTGGAGCCGGGCGCGCAAGCCGGGGCCGCAGAGGGCGATGCCCATTTGCCGACTCAGACACCCGTGGCGCTGGCAGAAGCCGAAGCTATCACCGACGCGCTGCGCGCCGTTGCGCTGGTGTCCGCTGTGTGCGCGTTCGCCGGAGCGGGTCTCGCGGTGGCGACCATCCAACCCCGCAGGTGATATGCCTCGTGTCTCCGGACGCGTCCGTTGCCTGTCGGCGCCCTCCCCGCGGCGAAGGCAGATGGGTCAAGAAACCGGGGAATGTCGTGCCGCTGGCGCCATTTCTGGCGTCGCAGCCGGATGCCAGTCCAGGCGCAGGAGCAACCGGTCGCCGCTTACAGCGGCCCGGGCAGCGTCTTCAGGCCGATCCAGAGCACCACGATGACAACATTGACCGGTACGCAGAGCGCGCCGGGCACGTAGAAGAGCGCGGACAGCGCAGGCGCGGACAGCACCAGTTCCACCACGCTACCCAGCCCATAGCAACAGACACCGCACCAGAGCCAGCGCCGCATGTACGTTAGCAGCCAATGCGCGCGCGCCTTGTTGAAATGCCAGGCGAGGGCTCGTTCAGCGCGGTTGCCCTGGCTGGCGTCCCGGTACAGCCAACCGAAGAAAAAGTAGCGGTACAGCAGGGCGCGAAAGGTCTGCTCTTGCATGATCACTCCTTTGGCCGCTGCCAGCCTGTGGAGTGTAAAAGTCATTCAAGCCCACAGCGCAGGCCGGATGCCAGCGGCGCAGGCCAATTTCCGTTCTGTTCAATGTCATTGGTAGAAACGCCCGGCACGGAAGTCAAGCGTGACGGGAATCGCTGCCGGCACAGGACGGTCACGTGGTGGCACTGCTGCGCCGCAGCGCAAATGGGCAAGCGCACTGGAACCCGGCCAGCCATTTGGCCTGACTCGGCAGACGATGCGGTTGCGCCGACTCTCTTGCCTGGGATCACGGCAGCAAGACAGCGATGACTCGGATGGAGGGCCCCCTGGGGCATAAGCTGCCCGCGCCGAACGGGATTTTCCCCTATTTGGAGTAATGGGCTGGTCGTGCTACGCTCCTCAGCGAGCGATACCCGTCCCGACGTCGTGCCCCGGTGGGGCCGCGCATCTGCAGGGCAATCCGCAGGGCGTTTCGGGCTCATTCTCATCGCTTATCCAAATTTATCTGCATTCGAACCTGAGCGGCATTTCTCCGCTCGTGGAGCCGTGCGCGCGGGAAACCGGCACGGATGACGTCGCGTCGTGACCGGCGACGCAACTTCATTTGTGGTTGGTCATCCTCTTGCGCGTGCGCCTCAGGGACGTACCGGACGGGGCATCTCCGTGATCGATCGCGATCCGGGCGCCCCGGGGATACGTGCGCCCAAATCACGCCGCGGGTCTCGAATGCGATCGCCCCCACCCCTGGCAGCAGGGATGGGTGGAAGAAGAAATGACGATGAGACCACGATGACTTACACCACCAATATCGGACGTCGGCAGTTCCTCAAGATACTTGGCTTTGGATCTGTTGCCGTCTCGGCCTCGGCCCTGGGCCTGGGTACAGCCTGGGCGCAGGCGCCTGCCGGCGTGCGCCCCTACAAGCTGCTGCGTGCGAAAGAGACGCGCAACAACTGCACCTATTGCTCGGTCGGGTGCGGCCTGCTGATGTACTCGCTGGGCGACGGCGCCAAAAACGCGAAGCCCCGCATCTTCCACATCGAGGGGGATCCCGATCACCCGGTCAGCCGTGGTTCGCTCTGCCCCAAGGGCGCGGGGCTGCTGGACATCGTCCATTCGAAAAACCGGCTGCAGTATCCGGAATACCGCGCGCCGGGATCAAAGGAGTGGGTGCGCATCAGTTGGGACGATGCGACCAGGCGCATCGCCCGCCTGCTGAAAGACGACCGCGACAAGAACTTCATCGCGCGCAACGAGAAGGGCCAGCTGGTGAACCGCTGGCTGAGTTCGGGCATGCTCGCCTCGTCGGCGGCTTCCAACGAAACCGGGGTTCTCGACTTCAAGTTTGCCCGCTCGCTGGGGATGCTCGCGCTGGACTGCCAGGCACGCCTGTGCCACGGGCCAACGGTTTCGGCACTGGCGCCGTCCTTCGGCCGCGGCGCGATGACGAACCACTGGGTGGACATTAAGAACGCCAATGTCGTCATCGTCATGGGCGGCAACCCGGCCGAGGCGCATCCGGTCGGCTTCAAATGGGTGATCGAGGCCAAGATCAGGAACAAGGCCAAGGTCATCGTCATCGATCCGCGCTTCAACCGCACCGCCTCGGTTGCCGATATCTTCTCGCCGATCCGGGCGGGGTCGGACACGGCCTTCCTGATGGGCATGGTCAACTGGCTTCTGCAGCACGACAAGATCCAGCACGACTATGTGCGCGCCTACACCAATGCATCGCTGATCGTGCGCGAGGATTTCGGCTTCGACGAAGGGCTGTTCTCGGGCTTCGATCCGCAGAAGCTCGTCTACGACAAATCCTCCTGGAACTATGAGCTCGACGCGGCGGGGAACGCGAAACGCGATCCCTCGATGCGCCATTCGCGCTGCGTGCTGAGCCTGCTGAAGCAGCACGTGTCACGCTACACGCCCGAGAAGGTCGAGGAGATCACCGGCGTCAAGCGGGCCGACTTCCTGCAGATCGCCGAAATCGTCGGCTCGTGCTCGGCGAAGGACAAGACACTGACCTGGCTTTACGCGCTCGGCTGGACGCACCACACCGGCGGCGCGCAGATCATCCGCGGCGCGGCCATGATCCAGTTGCTGCTGGGCAATGTCGGCATGTCCGGCGGCGGCGTGAATGCGCTGCGCGGGCATTCCAACATCCAGGGCTATACCGACCTTGGCCTGCTGTCGGTGCGGCTGCCTGGCTACATGGACCTGCCCACCGACAGGCAGCAGACCCTGAAGCAATACCTGGCCGATGCCACGCCCAAGGCTGTGCTGCCCGATCAGGTGAACTACTGGAAGAACCTGCCCAAGTTCTTCGTCTCATTGCAGAAGAACCTGTTCGGCAAGCACGCCACTGCGGAAAACAACTGGGCCTTTGACCTGCTGCCAAAGTGGGACCGCAGCTACGACATGCTGGCCTATTTCGACCTGATGTACCAGGGCAAGGTCAATGGCTATCTCGTCCAGGGGTTCAACCCGCTGGCGGCGATGCCCGACAAGAACAAGACCTCGGCCGCGCTGTCGAAACTTAAGTTCCTCGTGGTCATCGACCCGCTGGTGACCGAGACCTCCAACTTCTGGCGCAACGAAGGCAAGTTCAACGACGTCAAGACCGAAGAGATCATGACTGAAGTCTTCCGGCTGCCGTCGAGCTGCTTTGCCGAGGAAGACGGGACGGTCGTGAACTCCGGCCGTTGGCTGCAATGGCACTACGCCGGCCAGCAGCCGCCGGGCGAGGCGCGGCACGATCCGGCCATCCTCGGCGGCATCATGATGGAGCTGCGGCGGCTCTACGAGAAGGAAGGCGGCGCCTGCCCGGCACAGGTGTTGCACATGACCTGGGACGAGGCAACCTATCACGATCCCCACAGCCCCCATCCCGAGGAAATGGCCAAGGAAGCCAACGGCTATGCGTTGGCAGACGTGTTCGACGAGACCGGGAAGAAGATCCTGCGCAAGGGCCAGCTGCTGGATTCGTTCGCGCAACTGCGCGACGACGGCACGACCTCAAGCTACTGCTGGATCTTCACCGGCTCCTGGACCGAGGCGGGCAACCAGATGGCCCGGCGCGACAACACCGACACCGGCCTGGGGAACACGCCGGGTTGGGCCTGGTCCTGGCCTGCCAACCGCCGCATCCTCTACAACCGCGCCTCGATGGATGAGATGGGGAACCCCTGGGATCCCACGCGCCAGATCCTGCATTGGAACGGCGAGAAATGGGTGGGCGCGGACGTGCCCGACTTTCCGCTCACTGCGGCACCCGGCACGCCCGTCGGACCCTTCATCATGCTACCCGAAGGCGTTGGGCGCCTGTTCTCCGTCGGCGGCATGATCGACGGCCCCTTCCCCGAGCATTACGAGCCGATTGAAAGCCCGATCGCGAAGAACCCCCTGCACGACAAGGTCACGCACAACCCGACCGCCCGCATCTTCCAGAACGATGCACAGCGAATGGGCAACCGCACCGAGTTCCCCTATGTCGCCACGACCTATTCCATCACGGAACTGTTCCGCCACTGGACCAAGCACTCGCACCTGAACGCCATGCTCCAGCCCGAGCAATTCGTCGAGATCGGCGAAAAGCTGGCCGCGGACAAGGGCATCGCCCATGGCGACACGGTGAAGATCACGACCAAGCGCGGCCATATCACTGCCAAGGCCGTGGTGACCAAGCGCATGCGCACGCTCCAGGTGGCCGGGCAGGCGGTCGATCAGATCGGCATCCCCTGCCATTGGGGCTTCGAGGGGGCGACCCGCAAGGGCTATCTCGCCAATACGCTTGCGCCGGGTGTCGGCGACGCCAATTCGCAAACGCCGGAATTCAAGGCATTCCTTGTAAACATTGAAAAAGTGGCGGGAGCACAAGCATGAACTCGCAGAACATCATCCGTAGCTCGGCCTCGTCGGAGCTGACACCCGCCCCCCGCATCCGCGACCATCAGATGGAAGTGGCCAAGCTGATCGACGTGTCGATCTGCATCGGCTGCAAGGCGTGCCAGGTCGCCTGCAACGAATGGAACGACCTGCGCGGCGACGTGCAGGAGAATGTCGGCGTCTACGACAATCCGCGCGACCTGTCGCCCAACACCTGGACCCTGATGCGCTTCACCGAGCATGAGGACCAGGCGGGCAAGCTGGAATGGCTGATCCGCAAGGACGGCTGCATGCATTGCGAGGATCCCGGCTGCCTGAAAGCCTGCCCGGCGCCCGGCGCCATCGTCCAGTACGCCAACGGCATCGTCGACTTCCAGTCCGACCTGTGCATCGGCTGCGGCTATTGCGTCGCCGGCTGCCCCTTCGACGTGCCGCGTATTTCCAAGATGGACAACAAGGCCTACAAGTGCACGCTGTGCTCGGACCGCGTCTCGGTCGGGCAGGAGCCTGCCTGCGTCAAGACCTGCCCGACCGGCGCCATCGCCTTCGGCTCGAAAGCGGAGATGCAATCCCTTGCCGGCGAGCGCGTGGCCGAGTTGAACGAGCGCGGCTATGCCAAGGCCGGCCTGTATGACCCGGCGGGAGTCGGCGGTACCCACGTGATGTACGTACTGCAACATGCCGACGACCCGAAGCGTTATGCGGGCTTGCCGAAGGACCCGGGGATCAGCTCGGTGGTCGCCGGCTGGAAGGATGGACTGAAACCCGCCGCCGGCTTCGTCGGCGCGGCGGCGGTGGTGGGCATGGCGGCGCATTTCATGGCGGTCGGCCCCAACACCACCGAAACAGACGATCACGACGCCCCGACTGACGGCGCGGCATAAGCGGAGACCGGAAATGGCGACCAACAACGACAGGATCCTGCGCACGAAATTCGCCGAGCGGCTGTGTCACTGGGCGATCGTGCTCTGCTTCTTCCTCGCGGCGGTTTCGGGAATCTCGTGGTTCTTCCCGACGGTGAGCTGGCTGAGCGGCTTCCTTGGCACGCCGCAGATGGCGCGGCTGCTCCACCCGTTCCTGGGCATCGCGGTTTTCGCGGGGCTTTGCTACATGTTCTGGCGCTTCGTGGGCTACAACATGCCCGCGCGCACCGACGCGATCTGGTTCCGCCGCTTCAGGGAGGTGCTGCTGATCCAGCATGGCGGCGAACCGCTGCAGATCGGCAAGTACAACGCCGGCCAGAAGGTGCTGTTCTGGCTCATCATGGCGTCGATCCTGGCCCTGCTGATCTCCGGGTTGATCATGTGGCGCGCCTATTTCGCCGAGTATTTCCCGATTCCCGTGCTCCGCCTGGCGATCCTGGCCCATTCCGTCGCGGGGATCGGCCTGATCCTGCTGATCGTGGGCCACATCTATCTTGCAATCTGGGTCCGCGGCTCGATCACGGGCATGGTGACGGGCTACGTCTCGCGTGCCTGGGCCAGGCAGCACCATGACCGCTGGTATGGCGAGTTGAAGGCGAAAGAGTTGAATCAGTCGAAAGCGGCGCAAGCGAAGGGCCACGAAGCATGAACCAGCATCAGACCACGCCGGGAACACTGTCATCGAACGAGGCCTCCCGCCATTTCACCCCGCTGATCCAGCCAGACCTTGCCGGTCTTTACAGCCGCCGCGCCGCACGCCTGCGTGCGCTGGCCGACGGGCACGACCTTGCCGATTACCTGCTCCTGGCCGCCCGCGTGGCCGAAGTACAGGCATCGCTTGCGCCCGGGGCCGGTGGGTCCGGCCCGGCAGACGCCAGGGCCATCCCGCAGGAGGGGCATTGGGGTGCCCTGCTTGATCGGATGATTGAGCGGCTCGCGCACGATGTTCCCGCCCCGGTCGCCCCGCATCTTGCGGCGCTGCGCGCCCTCCCTGCGGACGCGCGCCTTGGCGCCGCCCAGGCGCTGACCGAGGGCCGCTTTGATGCGGTTCCGGCGGCAATCGCGCCCTTCCTCTGGGCTGCACTCTCGCTGCAATGTGCCAGCGCCGCGCGGGCCGCGCCCGTGCCCGACAGCGGCCCGGCCGAGCACGCGTCCTGCCCGGTCTGCAGCACTGCCCCCGTGGCAAGCCTGATCCTGATCGGCGATCGCCAGGGCATGCGCTATCTGCATTGCGCGCTCTGCGAGAGCCAGTGGCACATGGTGCGGGCGAAATGCACCAACTGCGGCGACGCCTCGGAGCTCGACTACCTCAGCTTCGACACCCCCGAAGCCACGGTGCGCGCCGAAAGCTGCGGCGTGTGCCACGGTTACCTGAAGGTGATCTCACTGGAACGCGACCCGCAGGCCGAGGCCGTGGCCGATGACCTTGCCTCCCTGGCCCTGGACGATGCGGTGACGGCGGAGGGCTATCAACGCACCGGGTTCAATCCCTTCGCGCTGCCGGGATGAGGGGCTGCCCGACATATCCATTGCTAACCGCCAGATTTTTTGCTTACCCGAACGCCCGCACGCCGGTCATCCATTCATGAAGCACGAATCCGAACAGCGCCCAGCCCGCCAGCCCGACGACCGCCACCATCGCATCGCGCGCAGGTGTCCCGGTCGGGTAGCTGGTTCGCGCTTCCCGGTCCCGCCCGCGCGCTGACACGAAGTCCGCCACCGCCCACGCCAGGAACGCGCCAAACAGCACCAATGCGGCGAGTGTTCCGTTGGCAAGCAGGTGCCCCAGGGCCCAGGCCTGCACGCCTGCCAGCATCGGATGACCAAGCGCAGCCTTGATGCGGTTGCGAGGCACATATGCCGCCGCAATCAGCACAAAGGCCGGGATCGTGAGCAATGCGGCAACGTACCGCCCCCACACCGGCGGCGTCCAGACCACCACAGGATGCGCGCTGGCCAGGCCGTAGCCCCAGATAACCAGCGCCAGGCCGGCTATCGAAACCAGGGTGTACAAGCCTTTCCAGCGGCCGGGGCCGAGCCTGGCAATCTGCGCGGTGCGCCATGGGTCAGCAGCCATGCGTACCGAGTGCGCACCCAGAAAAATGAGCAATCCCAAAACCAGTACCGTCATGCTGCCACCCCTTTCTTTAGCGCCCGCCGCACGCCTATGCTAGACATATTGCGTTGCAGCGGTCCAGCCTTATTCAGGAGGGTTTCCCATGCTTCAGACCAGTGACGTCGCGGCCAGGATTCCTGCGCAAGACCTCGCAAGGGCGAGATCCTTCTACTCGAGCAAGCTCGGTCTTGAGCCAGTCGAGGAACGGCCGGGCGGACTGCGCTACAAGTGCGGCAACAGCTACTTCGTACTTTTCGAGTCGGCTGGCTCGGCCTCTGGAAGTCACACACAAATGGCCTGGGAGGTCGATGACATCCAGGCAACCGTTAGCGAGCTGCGGCACCTGGGAGTCGTGTTCGAAGAATACGATCTTCCCGGCCTCAAGACCATCAATGGGATCGCCGAGGTCCAGGGGAACTACCTGTCCAAGGGTGGCATAGGCGAGAAAGGTGCCTGGTTCAGAGACAGCGAGGGCAATCTCCTTGCCATCGGGCAACCGATCAGGTGAGTCCGTCGGCCTGATCGAACTACCCGCGGCTGTACCAAGCTGTCTTGTCTCTTGCCTGCAACCCCGGTGGGAGATAAAAGGACTGTTCGAGGACGAGCTGTCATCACCGAAAGCAGGGGGCAATCCATGTGGATGAATTTGCTTCTGATCTTTGTGCCGATCGCAATCGCCCTGGAATTCCTTGCTTCCGATCACCACCTCCTGATCTTTATCGCTTCCTCCCTGGCCATCCTGCCGCTTGCCGGGCGGATGAGCCATGCCACCGAGCAACTCGCAGAGTGCATGGGCGAGGCGGTCGGGGGGCTGCTAAATGCGACATTCGGCAATGCGGCTGAACTGATCATCGCACTTGTCGCCTTGCGGGCCGGCCTCCATCAGGTGGTGGAAGCCTCCATCGTCGGTTCCATTGTCGGGAATATGCTGCTGGTGTTTGGCGCCGCGATGCTCGCAGGCGGCATTCGCTATCCTGAGCAAAGCTTTAACCCGCGCGGCGCGCGTTCCCAGGCGACCATGCTCATACTGTCGGCGATCGCGCTGATCCTGCCTGCCAGCTTTGAAGCGGTAGAAGGCACGACAGCCGTGCTGTACCGGCTCAGCGCCTGGATTTCCATCGCGCTTCTGGTCGTCTATGCGCTGTACCTGGTGTTCTCGCTGGTCACTCACCCCGCGCTGTTCCGCGGCGCATACGAAGCAAAGGCGGTTGCTCCGGAAGGCGTGGAGGACCAGCCCTCCTCGTCCGTAGCGCGGGCGATAGCGATACTGGCGGCAGCCACCGTAGGGACGGCGTGGATGAGCGAGATCATGGTGGGTGCGCTCGGCCCCATGATGCGCGACTACGCCCTCAGCGACATATTCGTCGGTGCCTTTGTGGTAGCGATCCTCGGAAATGCGGCCGAGCATGCATCGGCCATTACCGCAGCCTTGAGGAATCGCATGGACCTGTCGTTCTCCATTGCGGTTGGCTCGAGTGTCCAGGTGGCGCTGTTTGTCGCGCCGGTGCTGGTACTGACGAGTCATTTTCTCGGTCCGGCCCCGATGGACCTGGCCTTTCGTCCCGCCCTGGTCCTGATGGTGGTCCTGTCCGTGCTGGTCACGGCGCAAATGGCGAGCGACGGGCACGCCGACTGGTTCAAGGGCACGCAGCTCCTAATCGTCTATCTTGCCCTCGCCCTCACCTTCTTCTTCCTGCCGCGCTGAAGACTGCCGCCGGCGACTTTGGCATCAGACACCCGCTACCGCCGCCGCGGTGCAGCATGCCGCGGCGGATAGAGTTTCTGGAACTGTGCCGTCGTGATCCCCATTGTGCCCTTGTCATCGATGATCGTCATCTCGCGCCACGCGCTCGGCGCGCCTTCAAGTCCGGGGAATTCCCTCAACTGCCAGATGCGACCCGTCTGCGTGTCGAGCAAGAAGGGGCCTGCACGGACCTGGGGTTGACTCACGATCTGATAGCGGCCAGGTCCAGCCTGTTGCGGCATATCATCGGCTCGCTGGGGCGGCGGTATGGCAACCGCTTCACTGCCGGCAGCGACGGGTGTTTTACCGCTTGCCGGGGCTGGCGGCTGCTCGCGGTTGCCGCATGCCCCGACCAAAGCCATCGACAAGCACAGCGCATAAGGTGCAATGTAGTGCATGGTTGGCTCCGTGATCTCGCCCTTCGCATCCATTGGAAAGCCGCCTGGCCGCCGTTCGGCGACCCCACAAGACGCCAGGACATCGCTACGCGCGGCCGCGCGCTCGCATGGCGCGACGCCTCGCAAACCGGGCGTTCGATGCCGAGCCTATGCCATCAGGAGCGCCTCGTATTCCTCCCGGAACTGATGGAGGGAACTGTCCACCACCGTCACGGCGCCGTCGATCAGGCCACAACGCCCGCTGCCGGGAAGGATGCGGCACAGGTTTTCCAACGATTCCAGGTCCGCGCGCACGCCGCGGCCCGTATCGATCCGGTTCAGCAGGCGCATCAGCTGGAAGGTCCCGCCCTTGCATGGCGGGCACTGGCCGCACGAGCCCTGGGCGAAGAAGCTGACGTACTCTGCCACCTTGCGGACGATGCTGGTCCCTTCCGACACCACGATCATCGCACCGGTTCCCAGCCGCGAACGCCGTTGCCGCACGGAGTCGAAGTCCAGCGCCACATCGAGATCGCGCTTGGTCAGCAGCGTATTGGAGGGACCGCCCGTGAAGACCGCCTTGAACTCCTTGCCCTGGAGCATCCCGCCGCCATGCCGGAACACGAGGGTTTCAAGGCTCGTGCCCATCGGCAGCTCATACAGGCCAGGCCGCAAGACATCGCCCGAGAGCGAGTACAACTTGGTTCCGGCGGCATGACCGATGCCGAGGCCGCGATACCACTGGGCACCGTTGCGCAAGATGCCCGGTACGTGGGCCAGCGTCTCGGTATTGTTGACGACGGTCGGTGCGCCATGCACGCCGTATTCGGCGGGAAAGGGCGGCTTGCGGCGCGGAAACGGGAACCCGCCCTCGACGCTCGCGATGACCGCGGTTTCCTCGCCGCCGATATACAAGCCAGAGCTGGGCAGGACGCGAAGCGACACCGGTCCGCCGACCAGCCCGGCCAGCTCGGCGAACTGCGGGTGTGCCTGCCATTGCTGCACCGCCTCGCGCGTCCGCGCCAGCGACAGCGGCTGATGGGGATTGACGTACAGCACGACATGGTTGGCGCGGGTGGCGGCCGCGGCGATCAGCGCGCCCTCGATCACCTGGTGCGGCGTGTGCTCAAGCAGAAAGCGGTCCTTGAATGTCCCCGGCTCGTCTTCGTTGCCATTGCAGATGATGTACTTGTCGCCAGCCGCCGCGGCGGCCACCGGCGCCCATTTTCGATGCGTCGCGAAACCAGCGCCGCCCATCCCGCGCAGGTCGGCCTGCTCGATCTCGGCAATGACCGCGGCCGGTTCGCGCAGGGCCCGGGCCAGCCCCTCTCCGCCGCCGCGTGCCAGCCAGGCATCCAGGTCGGCGCCAACCCGGATGTCCTCGTTGAGCAGAACCTGATTGAGCTGTTCCATCGCGCGCTCCGTGCCCCGCTTACCGGGTGCCGCCGACCGCCCGGCCCCACGCGCCGGAGTGCAACCCTGCGTCGACGCGCAGATCGAAATTCGCGTAGCCGGGGAACAGCTGCGGTGCCTTGACATGCAGGGGCAGCCCGGCCAGCGTCAGTTCCCGCTGCCAGGCGTGCACGTGGCCGATGCCGGCGCGGGCGGCCATGGCGCTGCGCCCGGCTTGCGCCGCGCTGGCACCGGCGCGCCGGCCCATGCTCAGGATATCGAGCAGCGCGTTGCCCATCAACCGGTTGCGCCCATGAATGCCGCCCGTGACCTCGCCGACGCAATAGAGCCCTGGCACGCTGGTCGCGCCCTCCATGTCGATGGCAACGCCGCCGTTCTGGTAGTGCAGGGTCGGGTAGACAAGGAACGGCTCCTGGGACGCATCCTGCCCGCACTTGTGGGCGAGATGGCGCAGCGTCACGAGCCGTTTTTCCAGGATGCCGGGGTTCTCCATTTCCAGCGTCGGCGTGTCGAGGAAGACACCAACCTGTCCGCCCCGCTCGATGCCGCGCCCCTGCGCGCATTCGCGCAGGATTGCCGAGGCCACGATGTCCCGCGGCTTGAGTTCATCGACGAAACGCTCGCCCTCGCCGTTGATCAGCTTCGCGCCGGCCGAGCGGGCGGCTTCCGAGATCAGGCCGCCCGCCAGGTGCGGCGGGTAGGCGATGCCGGTGGGATGGTATTGAAACGAATCCAGCTCGCGCAGGCGCGCCCCGATCCGATAGGCCAGCACCAGGCCGTCTGCGGTAGCCCCGTAATGGTTGGACGTCGGGAAGGCATTCAGGTGCAGGCGCCCCGCCCCGCCGGTGGCGAGAATCACGGCGCGCGCGCGCACCAGCATAAAGGTGCGCCATTCGAGGTTGTAGATCACCGCCCCGGCGCAGCGCCCCCGCTCGTCGGACAGCAGCTCGACTGCGGGGCAGCGGTTCCACACCGCGATGCCGGCCTCGAGGTCCACCGCCTCGCGCAGCACGCGCATCATTTCCAGGCCGGTATAGTCCCGGTAGGAGAGAATGCGCGCGGCCGATGCTCCCCCTGGCTTCTTGCGCAGAAGGTTGCCGCCGAGGGGCCGGTCTTCCTCCTGATCGAACATCATGCCCAGCCGGATCAGCCATCGGATCACGTCGGGTCCGTCCATCACCATCTGCGCGACCAGCTCGGGCTCGCCGCAGAAGTGCCCGGCGCGCAAGGTGTCCTCAAAATGCAATTGGGGACTGTCGTCCTCGCCGATAGCCGCCTGGATCCCGCCTTCGGCCATCACGGTGTTGCTGTCACCGAGGCGCAGCTTGGTGGCGAGAATCACCTGCGCGCCTTGCCTGGCCGCGGTCAGCGCCGCCGCGCAGCCGCCACCGCCCCCGCCGATGATCAGCACATCGGTGGACACGAGTTGCGCCCCGGCAATATCGACGTCGTCGATCAGCGCATTGGCTTGCAGATAGCGCGCGAGATCCGGCTGACAAGGCTCGCCGCGGTTGACGCCGACGGCCAGCGCGACGCGCGCATTGGGCCCGTGGTCGGGGTGATAGGCCTTTAGCAGTGCTTCGACGGAGATGTCATCGCCGCGCACCGCCGGCGCCACACCTGGACGGTAGCGCTTGCGCGCCTCTTCGTAGGGGATGCCAGCTGGCATGATGGTTCGTCCCGTCAGCGCGGCGGCTGCGCGCCGGGTGCGTCAAAGTCGATCGTCATCGCGCCGTTCTCGATCTGCTGCAGGCGCAGCATGAGATTGGCCGGCCGCAGCGTCTGCGCCGCGATCATCCGCCGCACGAACAGGCCGAGATGGTTGGGCCGGATATGCTCTGGGCAGGCCAGCGTGCAGAGGTTGCACATGACGCATTCGTCGAACACCTGGCCCGAGGCGGTCAGCTTGCCCTCCACCGCGAACCTCACGCCCTCCTGAACATCGAGTCCCTTCGGACAGGCCCGGTCGCATCCGCTGCAGTGACGGCAATGCGCGGCCTCCGGGAATACTTCAGAGATTGTTTGCAAGGCGTCCCAGCTGTCGCCGATTTCCTCGATACGATAGACGTGCCGCTCCGACGCCGTGAAGTAATCCAGGAACGCGACCTGCATGCCATCTTCGACCAGCGTTTCGCAGGCGAGCGCGGTCTTGACATCCTGCTCGCCGTTGCGCCGCACCATGACGCGGCATGAGCCGCACACCCCCTGGCCCATGCAGCCGACGCCTTCGACAAGCGTTTCCCCCGCGTGCAGGAAGGCCTGCAGGATGGAGCAGTTTGCCGGTGCTTCGACCGAGCGTCCTTCGATGCTCAAGCGTACCAGTCCCATCGCGTCGCCTTTATTGCCCGGCGTCGTTAGCGCCACACTGGCATTTCCACAGAAAAGGTCATATAAACCTTAGCACAAGGGAGGTCATTGCGAAGGGGGCGCCGCATCCAGGCTTGCTGGACACCGCTCGCTTCGCTGCTTGCGGCAACCGGGATCGCGGCGTGATCTGCATCGCCGTATTCCTTATGACCGGCGTGCCGCTCTTGCTTTGAATCGGAGCCCTGAGGACCCATGCTGCACCGCACTTCCCACCGCCGCGATCAGGCCGCATGCGTGGATCCGCCTGCGTGCCCAAACGCGACCCGCAGCCCGGGGCTGACCATTTACGCCAGATGGCGCCTTACCATGCGACCAGCGTGCCGGCAAATCATGACGCTCAGGGACCGGGCCATGGCAAGACTGCCGAGATTTTCTTGCGGGCTCCTCGCCGCGCTGAGCTGCATCTGCCTGTTTGGTGCGACGCATGCCTTCGCGCGCCAGGTTTTCGACTCGCCGGATGCAGCCATGGCGGCCTTTGGCCAAGCGGTCCTCAATGACGACGAGACGGCCATGCGAGCCATGCTGGGCACCAACTTCCGCGACATCATCCCCCCGGTCGGCGCCGAAGCGCGGAACAAGTTCAACACGGCCTGGACACAAGCGCATCGCGTGCAGCAAAGGGGCAAGCACGCGTCCATCGTCGCGGGCGACGACGGATGGACCCTGCCCGTACCGCTGGTCAGGTCAGCCAAGGGCTGGCAGTTCGACACGCTGGCCGGCGCCCGGGAAATGCGCCTGCGCCGCATCGGGCGCAACGAACTCGCGGTGATCCAGACCATGCGGGCCATCTGCGATGCGCAGACCGAATACGCCCAGACGAGCCACGATGGCGGGAAACGGCTCGTCTACGCCGGCAGGCTGTCCAGTTCGCCGGGCAAGCACGACGGACTCTACTGGCCGAGCGGACCGGATGAACCACAGAGCCCGCTCGGGCCGGCTTTCCGTGACGCCGGCACGCGCAATGCAAGCAAGGAGGGCTACCACGGCTACCATTACAAGCTCCTCACCGCGCAAGGGTCGCACGGCGATGGCGGCAGCGTGAACTATGTCGTCGACGGCGAGCTGTTCGGCGGCTTCGCGGTCATGGCCTGGCCCGTGCGCTACGGCGACACCGGCGTGATGAGCTTCATCATCAGCCACAAGGGTCAGGTCTATGAGCGCGACCTCGGAACCAACAGTGCCGCCAAGGCAGCGGCAACGACATCCTTTGATCCAGCTCCCGGCTGGCGGAAGGTGTCGCCATGAACCCGCGCGCCCTGACCACCGCTTGCTGTGTCCTGCTTGCGCTCGGCGGGTGCCAAAGCGCCGCTCCGCCCGCAGCGGGTACGGCCACGCCGGCGATGTCCCGCGAGGGCACGATGCAGGCCCAGAAGGAACCCGCGCCTTACAAGGCGGAAGAAATCGAGGCGCTGGTGGCGCCGATCGCGCTCTATCCCGATCCGCTGCTGTCACAGGTGTTGATGGCCTCCACCTACCCACTGGAAGTCGCCCTCGCCGCGCGCTGGAGCAAGGCCCATCCGAACCTCAAGGGTGACGACGCAGTCAAGGCGGTGCAGAACGAGTCCTGGGACGTCAGCGTGAAATCGCTAGTGGCGTTTCCGCAGATCCTTGCGCCAATGGGCGACAAGCTGGACTGGACCCAGAAGCTGGGGGATGCATTCCTGGCCCAGCAGAAGGAGGTTTTCAATGCCGTGCAGCGCCTGCGTGTGCGCGCCCAGCAAGCCGGACACCTCAAGTCGGGGCCGCAGCAGACCGTGACCGTGGAAACCGCAACCTCCGGTGAAGCCGCGCAGCAGACCATCGTGCGCATCGAGCCGGCGGATCCCCAGGTGATCTATGTGCCGGTGTATGACCCGGCGATCGTCTACGGCGGCTGGGGCTATGCGGGCTACCCGTACTACTACTGGCCACCCTACGCGCCCTACTACCCCGGCGATGCCTTCGTCGGAGGCATCGCATGGGGCATCGGCCTGGCCGGGGCCATTGCCATATTTGGCGACTGCGACTGGAACAATGGCGGGGTACATGTGGAGCACCACAAGGCCCGGAACATCGACCGCAATTTCGACGCCAGCAAGTTCAAGGGAGGCCGCTGGCAGCACGACGCGCGGCACCGCCAGGGTGTTGCCTATCGCGATAATGCCACACGGGAGAGATACGGCCGGAGCATGGCCGATGCGGCGGGCCGCAACAACTTTCGCGGGCGCGATGCTTCGGGGGGCCGGGACAATGGCTTCCAGGGCGTGGGCAGTGGCGGCAGCGCCGTGCAGCGTGACGTCAATCGCGGAAGCGCGAGCCTGCATTCAGGCTCCGGCCGCGCCGGCGGTTTCGGCGGTGGCTTTGGCGGCGGACGAGGTGGCGGTGGACGACGTTAGGGAAGCAATGCCCGTCTCGGGCGGTGTAGGTCGCGTTCCTCTGGTCGGCGGTTGGGCTGCCCTGTCTGCATCCGGAACTCCATCAACTCTTCTGGGAAGGATCGCAAGATGCTCACCAAACTGAAAGCGGCGTTCCTCTACTTCAATAGCGTGGTCCCGTTCCGGCTGGGCCCCGCCCTGATCACGACGGTGGTGCTGATCACCTTGCTGCTGCTGCCTGTGCCAGAGGGGCTCACGCCCAAGGCTTGGGGCCTGGTTGCCATCTTCCTGACCACAATCGTTGCGATCATCCTGAAGGTCATGCCGATCGGGGTGATGGCGATGATGGCCATCGTGGTCCTCTCGTTGTCGCAGGTGACCTCGACCTCGTCCAAGGGGGCGATCGCCGATGCGCTGACCGCCTTCGACAGTCCGTTGATCTGGCTGATCGTGGTGGCCATCCTGATCTCCCGCGGCGTGAAGAAGACCGGCCTGGGCACCCGTATCGGCCTGATGTTCATCGCCCTGATGGGGAAACGAACGATAGGCATCGGCTATGGCCTAGCCACCTGCGAGTTGGTGCTGGCGCCCTTCACACCGAGCAATACCGCGCGCGGTGGCGGCATCGTGCATCCGATCATGAAGTCGATCGCCAATGCATTCGACTCGGACCCGGCCAAGGGCACGGAGGGCAAGGTCGGCACCTACCTGGCGTTGGTCAACTATCACGCCAATCCTATCTCCTCGGCGATGTTCGTGACCGCCACCGCCCCGAACCCGCTGGTGGTGGACTACATCGCCAAGGCGACCAACCAGAGTCTGCATCTGAGCTGGACGAGCTGGGCACTTTGCATGTTGGTGCCCGGCCTGCTATGCATGCTGGTGATGCCGCTGGTTATCTTTGTGTTGTCGCCGCCGCAGCTCAAGGCCACACCTAATGCGGTGGAGTATGCGCACGCCGAAATGGCGAAGATGGGTCCAGTGTCGCCGAAGGAAATGGTCATGATATTCACCTTCGCGCTGCTGCTGCTGCTATGGGCCAACGTTCCGGCGATGGTGTTCGGTCCTTCGCTCACGCTGGACCCGACGGTGGTCGCCTTGGTCGGCTTGTTCGTGCTGATCATCACTGGCACCCTCGACTGGGACGACGTGCTGTCCGAGAAGAGCGCCTGGGACACGCTGATATGGTTCGGTGCGCTGATCATGCTGGCCGAGCAACTGAACAAGCAGGGTGTGATCGGGTGGTTCTCGAAGGGCATGAGCGACGCGATTGTGGCCAGTGGCATCGGCTGGGGTGGCACGGCTGCGATCCTGGTGGCGGTCTTCGTGTTCTCGCACTACCTGTTCGCCAGCACGACCGCGCACATCAGTGCGATGATGCTCGCCTTCCTGACAGTCGGAGTCCATCTGATGCCGCCAGAGTATGTGGTGCCGTTCATGCTGCTTATGGCGGCCGGCTCGGCGATCATGATGACGCTGACCCACTATGCGACAGGCACCTCGCCGATCATCTTCGGCAGCGGTTTTGTCATGATGGGAACCTGGTGGCGCGTCGGCTTTGTGATGTGCGTGGTGGAGCTGCTGATCTTCGCCGTGGTCGGGAGCGTCTGGTGGAAGGTGCTTGGCTTCTGGTGAACACGCAGCCGGACGACGCCCGATGAACCGCTCGTGATCCCGCCAGGTCGACGCGTTCGGCCGCTTCTTCGCCTCGCTCTGAACCCGGAGACGCAAAATGCCATCCGTAACGTCCGACGGTGTTTCGATCCACTACGAGGTCAAGGGCCAGGGTTCGCCCGTGCTTCTCCTGGCGGGGCTTGCGGGAGTGGGCGCCTCCTGGGGGCCACAGATCGACCTGTTCGCCGGGCATCACCAGGTGATCGTGCCGGATCACCGCGGCACCGGTCAGTCCGAGCGCACCGCGCGCGGCATGACGATTGCGCAACACGCGCGGGACATGGCGCGGGTCATCGAGGCAGTCGGGTGTGGGCCGGTCCATGTGGTCGGGTCCTCGACCGGAGGCGCCATCGCGCAGCTGCTGGCGATCCATCACCGCGAACGATTGCGCAGCGCGACCATTGTCTCTTCGATTGCTCGCGCGGACGCCGTCTACCGTCGCCAGTTCGACATGCGGCGACGCATGCTGACCGATTCCGGCCTGCGCGCGTCCACCGAGGCGAACGCACTATTTCTGTTCGACCCGAAATTCAGCCGCGAGCACCCGGAGCAGGTGCAGGCGTGGGTGAATGCCGCATCGGCCGGCACGTTCGACCCGGAAATCGGCTTTGCCCGGATCGACATGATCGTAGGACACGACGCCTTCGATGATCTTCCATCGATCACGACACCGACGCTGGTACTGGTGGGCGAGCGCGACTTCTGCGCCCCGCCGTACTTCTCTGCGGAGCTTGCAGCGCGGATTCCGGGAGCGGAGTTTGCCACCCTGGACGGTGGCCACTTCATCTTCCTGGAGAAGCCCGTACTCCTGCACGACACTGTGGAAGCCTTCATTGCCAAGCACGAGCGATGATCGGTGCGAGGGCACGGCGCCATCATGCCATGTCATGGCTCACCGCCGCCCGCCTCTGCCTGCGCCGGGGCCGCCCCGTCCTCGCGCAGCCAGACAATGAACTCGGCGCCCTGTCCCACCGCGCTCTCCACGGTAATGCGGCCGCCGTAGCGCTCCACCAGCGCATAGCTGATCGATAGGCCGAGGCCCGTCCCCATCTGCTTTTTGGTCGTGAAGAACGGATTGAACAGGTTGGGCAGGTCTTCTTCCCGGATGCCGTGGCCGGTGTCGCGCACGTGCAGCGTCACGCCCTGCCCTTCCCAGTCGCGCGTGCCCAGAGTGAGCGTGCCGCCCTCGGGCATGGCGTGGATGGCATTGGTCAGCAGGTTGACCACGACCTGCTGCAACTCGCTGCGGCTGATGCGCACCTGCCGTGTGGCCAGGCAGTCCAGCTCGACCCGGATCGACGCGCCCTTCAGCATGTGCCGGACCAGGTCGACGCAGCCGGCCGCCACTTCACCCACGTCCAGGCGCTCCATATTGCCGGCGTAGGCCTCTGGCCGGACAAACTGCAGCAGCCGGTTGGTCAGCTGCTGGATGCGTCGGACCTGCTCGTCGATCAGCCGCAGCTCATGGCGGACCGGCTCCGCGGCCGGGCCCAGGATCTCGCGCGCCACGTCCAGGTTGCCCTGGATCACGGCAATCGGGTTGTTGACCTCATGGGCCACGCCGGCGGTGAGCTGTCCCGCCACGGCGAGCTTTTCCGACGTGATCAGCTGCTGCCGGGCCGCCCGCAGGACGGCGTTGGATTCTTCCAGCTCGCGGGTGCGTTCGGCCACCTTGCGATCGAGCGAGTCCGCCCAGTCCTTGAGCTGGGCGTTGCGCTGCTGCAGGTCAGACAGCAACTGGTCGAACTGGCCGGCAAGCTGGCCCAGCTCGTCTTCGCTGCCCACCGGGCCGACGCGTGCCCCGGTGTTGCCGGCCTTGAGCGCGCGCATGGTGCCGACCATCCGCGCCATCGGCGCAAACACGCGCCTAGCCCACAGCAGCGAAAAGAGCGCGCCGGCCACGCCCAGCAGCAAGAACAGGCCCACCAGCACGCCCAGCGCCAGGTCCTTGGCCTGGCTGATCGGCTTGGCCAGGTAACCCACGTACAGCATGCCGATGCGCTGGCCGCGGCTGTCCGCGATCGGCTCATAGGCGCTCATGTACCAGTCGTTGACCACGAAGGCCAGGTCCAGCCATTTCTCGCCGCGCAGCAGCACCTTGTCGCGTACCTGGCGCGAGACCCGCGTGCCCAGCGCGCGCTCGCCATGGAACAGCCGCACGTTGGTGGCGATGCGCGTGTCGTCCAGGAACAGGGTCGCCGTGCCCTGGCTGCCGCGGGGCAATGACTCGGGCTGGTAGACCAGCGCGTTGATGGTGTCGATAAAGCCGAGGTTGTTGTTCAGCAAGGTGCCGCCGTGCAGGATCGCCACCAGTGTGCCGGCTTCATCGAACACCGGCGCCGCCGCGTGCACCACCATGCCGCGGGTTTCCAGGGTCTTGTCGGTGGGCACCGCATTGGCGGTGGGCCGCAGCGCCACCTGCGCGCGCCGGGCAAGCTCGGCGGACACGGATGCCAGCTGGGCCGCGGACCAGGCGTCGGTGGCGGCCGCCGCGCGGCCGGCCGCGGCGCTGCTCACGATGCGCCAGGCGGCAGGGTCAGCCCCTGTGCCAGCGGGCGCAGCGGCAAGCAGCCGCCCTTGCGGATCCAGCAGTTGCAGGAAGTCCAGCCCGTGCGTGCGCCGCGCGTCGGCCAGGATGGCGGGCATGGCGTTGCCGCGGCCAAGCCCGGCCACCAGCGCATGTGAGCGCGCCTCCTGCAGGACCCGGTCTTCCACGCCGCCCACCATATGCTCGAAGTACTCGTGGGCGACCAGCAGGTCGCTGTTGACCTTGTAGGCCAGCAAGGCCTGGAACGCGCGATTACCCCACAACCCCATGATCAGCAGCAGCACCAGCAGCGCCACCAGCAGCGGCGCGACCACGATGGACACAAGCTTGGCCCGCAGCGAGGCGCGATAGCGGCGCAGCAGCGCGGCCGGGCTCAAGGACGCAGGCCCCACTGCAGGCATTTGCGGTCCAGCGTGCGGCGCGAGATGCCAAGCCGGCGCGCCGCTTCCACCCGGTTGCCGCCCTCGGCCGCCAGTACCTGCAGGATGTGCCTCCGCTCCACCGACTCCAGCAGCGTGCCGTCGTCGGCCGGCATGGCTGCGTCCTCGTGCTCCGCTTCCGGCAGGTTCGCTTGAGGCGAATCGGCCTGGTGCGCGAGCAGCTCGACCGGGTATTCGCCAAGGATCAGCGCCCGCTCCACGAGGTTGCGCAGCTCGCGCGCATTGCCTGGCCAGTCGTAGCCCTTGAGCACCCGGATCAATGAGGGCGAGAGCGGCACCGCGGGCAGTCCGAGCTGGGCCGACAGCTGCTCCGAGAAATGCTCGGCCAGCGGCACGATGTCTTCCGGCCGCGTGCGCAACGGCGGGATGGCGATGGACACAACGTCGAGCCGGTAGTACAGGTCCTGGCGGAAGCGCCCGGCGGCGACCTCGTTGGCCAGGTTGCGGTTGCAGGCCGCGACGATGCGCACGTCCACGGCAATTTCGCGCTCGGTGCCGAGCGGCCGGATGCGCCGGTCCTCGATCACTCGCAACAGCTTGGCCTGCATCCCCAGCGGCAGCTCCGAGATCTCGTCCAGGAACAGCGTGCCGCCGTCGGCATAGAGAAACAGGCCATGGCGCCCGCCGGCCGCGCCGGTGAAGGCACCCTTGGCGTGGCCGAACAATTCGCTTTCGATGATCTCGGGCGCCATCGCGCCGCAGTTCAGCGGCACGAACTGGCCCTGCCGTCCGCTCAGGTGATGCAGTTCGCGCGCCACCACTTCCTTGCCGGTGCCGGACTCGCCCGTCACCAGTACCGTCGATGGCATCGGTGCCACCCGTGCCACCAGCGCCATGACCTTCTTCATGGCCTCGGACTCGCCGATGAAGTGCTTGTGGATGGTGTACTTGTCCAGCTCGCGGCGCAGCAGGTAGTTCTCCCGCGCGAGCCGGGTCCGGTCAAAGCAGCGCCGGATCGCATTGAGCATCTGGTCGACACGGAACGGCTTGACGATGAAGTCCGCCGCGCCCGAGCGCAGCGCGGCAATCGCCGTGTCCATGTCGGCGAAGGCGGTCATCAGGATCACATCGGCGGGGTTGCCGGCCGCGCGCAGTGCCTTGAGCCACTCCACCCCGCTGATACCGGGCAGCGCCACGTCTAGCAGGATCAGGTCGAAATGCCGTTGCTCCAGCAGCGCGGCACCCGCTTCGGCGCTGTCGGCCGTCACCACGCTGCCCACCTTGCCTTCGAGCGCGCGCGACAGGAACGAACGCATGCCGGCCTCGTCGTCCACCACCAGGATCGTGCGGCGCTGCCAGTTGTCGGCATCGGCTGCGTTGCTTTGTCTTTCGTTCATCACTTTAGTAGTTGCGGGGGCAAGGGAAGAGTCTAGCGACAGTGCGCTATCCGCCTGTATTGGGGGTAAACCGAGCCAGCCCCGCAAACCGCGGCCACGGATGGACAGTTTGGCCCGCGCGCGGGGCCGCCGCCAGGACATTTTGTCCACGGCTGCGCCTGACGGCCCGGTCCGCGCGCGGCAAGCCATTGACGGCAAACGAAATCCGCCATGGGCATGGCTTTTGCTGAACCACGCACTCCAGCCCATCGCATCACGCGCAAGAAGAGGCTGCCACTTCCAGGTAGGAGACAACTTCATGTCATACCCCGCGCAAGCGCAAACGCCCTCGCAGAAGTCCCAACACGCGTCGCCGTCCCGGCCAACGTCACGCCCGTCGGCCTTCTCCAAGGAGGCCATCATCGCCCGCCCCGGCTTCAACCGCTGGATGGTTCCGCCCGCCGCGCTGGCGGTGCATCTGTGCATCGGCCAGGCCTATGCCTTCTCGGTCTTCAACGAACCGCTGACCCGGATCCTCGGCGTCACGCAGTCGGCGCCGGGCGACTGGCAACTGACCACGCTGGGCTGGGTGTTCTCGCTGGCGATCTTCTTCCTCGGCATCTCTGCCGCATTTGCCGGCAAGTGGCTGGAGAAGGTCGGGCCGCGGCGCACCATGTTCACGGCGGCGTGCTGCTTCGGCGGCGGCTTCCTGGTGTCGGCGCTCGGCATCTGGCTGCACCAGATCTGGCTGCTGTACCTGGGCTACGGCGTGCTGGGCGGGATCGGGCTGGGGCTGGGCTACGTGTCGCCGGTGTCCACGCTGATCCGCTGGTTCCCCGACCGCCGCGGCATGGCCACCGGCATGGCGATCATGGGCTTCGGCGGCGGCGCGATGATTGGCGCGCCGCTCTCGGTCGCGCTGATGAACACCTTCAAGAGCGCGACCAGCGCGGGCGTGGCACAGACCTTCCTGGTGATGGGCGTGGTCTACTTCATCTCGATGTCGATCGGCGCGCTGGCCATCCGCATCCCGCTCCCGGGCTGGGCGCCCCCGGGCTACGTTCCCACCACCAAGGCCCGCAAGATGGTCACGCACGCCCACGTGCACATCGACCAGGCGCTGAAGACGCCGCAATTCTACCTGCTGTGGGTGATCCTGTTCCTGAACATCACCGCCGGCATCGGCGTGCTGGGCCAGGCTGCGGTGATGATCCAGGAAACCTTCAAGGGCAGCATCACTGCGGCAGCCGCCGCCGGCTTCGTCGGCCTGCTCAGCATCGGCAACATGACGGGGCGCTTCCTGTGGAGCTCCGCCAGCGACTACTTCGGCCGCAAGATCACCTATGCCATCTTCTTCGCCTTTGGCGCCGCGCTGTACATGGCGGTGCCGGCCGTCGGCGCGTCCGGCAACGTGGCCCTGTTCGTGGCCTGCTACTTCTTGATCCTGACCATGTATGGCGGCGGCTTCAGCACCATTCCCGCCTACCTGGCTGACATGTTCGGCACCGCCTACGTCGGCGGCATCCACGGCCGCCTGCTGACCGCCTGGGCCGCCGCCGGCATTGCCGGCCCGGCGCTGGTCAACTACATCCGCGAGCACAAGCTGGCCATGGGCGTTCCCAGGTCAGAGGTCTATGTCGACACCCTGCACATCATGGCCGGCCTGCTGGTGGCGGGGTTCGTCTGCAACCTGCTGATCCGGCCGGTGCATGAGCGCCACCACCTGCGCGAAGCCACCAGCGCAGCCTGAGCGCCACCCCGGATTCCGATACCAATACACAGGAGACACCACCGTGCAAGACGACCGAACTTTCGGCAAGACGCTGCTGCTGCTCGCGTTCTGGGCCTATGTGCTGATCCCGCTGGGCGCGGGCATCTGGTCGACCCTCGGGAAGGCCATGAAGCTGTTCAGCTAAGCGCTCGCCCTGGCCGTCCGCTGCATCACGATCCGTCGATGCAGCGGGGTCCATCCATGACTGTGATCCCGCGCAATGGCGCTATCTGTATTTGCTTTGCGGCGCCTGGCGAGCGCTTCTTCCGGCTCTGCAAACTGAGCTTTAGCGGTTCTGCAAGAACTGTATCCTTCGCGGGCAGGCTGTACTCCTTACGCTTGTCCGTAGTGTCGCGCGACACGCCGTCGTGCCGGCGGCAACCCCACGGAGAGCACATCGATGCACGGACTCACAGCCCTGGAGCTCGCTCGAATCCAGTTCGGATTCACGGTTTCCTTTCATATCTTATTTCCCGCCATCACGATCGGGCTGGCATGTTTCCTGGCGTTCCTGGAAGCACGCTGGCTCTACACCAAGGACACGGTGTACAGGACCCTGTACCAGTTCTGGATCAAGATCTTCGCGTTGAACTTCGGCATGGGGGTCGTTTCCGGCCTGGTCATGGCCTATGAGTTCGGCACCAACTGGTCTGGCTTCTCGCAGTTTGCGGGGAGCGTCACCGGACCGCTGCTGACCTACGAGGTGCTGACCGCCTTCTTCCTGGAAGCGGGCTTCCTGGGCGTGATGCTGTTCGGCTGGAACCGCGTCGGGCCGGGGCTGCATTTCTTCTCGACGGTGATGGTGGCTCTCGGCACCATGATTTCCTCCACCTGGATCCTGGCGTCGAACAGCTGGATGCATACGCCGGCCGGCTACGTCGTCGTTGCCGGCAAGGTGGTGCCCACCGACTGGCTCGAGGTGATCTTCAACCCGTCGTTCCCCTACCGCCTCACGCACATGGTGATCGCCGCGCTGCTGTCCACGGCACTGTTCGTGGCGGCATCCTCGGCCTGGCAGCTGCTGCATGACCGCGCCGTGCCCGCCGCCCGCAAGATGCTGTCGATGGCCCTGTGGATGGTACTGATCGCGGCGCCGATCCAGGCGGTGGTGGGCGACGCCCACGGCCTGAACACGCTGGAGCACCAGCCCGCCAAGATCGCGGCGATGGAGGGGCACTGGAACACCGCCGCCAGGGATGACAAGGGCGGCTTCCCGCTGATCGTCTTCGGCATCCCCGACATGGAACGCGAGGAAACCCGCTACGCCATCGAGATTCCGCGCCTGGGCAGCCTGATCCTCACGCACAGCCTTGACGGCCAGATCCGCGGCCTGAAGGACTTCCCCAGAGAAGACCGCCCCAATGCCACGGTGCTGTTCTTCACCTTCCGCGTCATGGTTGGGCTGGGCGTGGCGATGATCCTGTTCGGCCTGCTGGGTTGGGTGCTGCGCCGCAATGGCGCCTTGTACCGGTCCAAGGCCTTCCTGCGCCTCGCGGTGGTGATGGGCCCCGCCGGCCTGGTCGCGCTGCTGGCCGGCTGGATGACCACCGAGATCGGCCGCCAGCCGTGGGTGGTCTATGGACTGCTGCGTACCCATGATGCCGTTTCCGCGCATGCCGCCGGCCCGGTGGCGCTGTCGCTGGCGTTGTTCGTGGTGATCTACTTCGTCTGCTTCGGCGTGGGCATCCGCTACATGCTCAGGCTGGCCAGCGCCGGCCCCGCCCCCGACGCGCACCCGCACGATGAGCCGTCCTACGGCCCCGGCAGCGTCGTTCCCGCCGCCATCGCCGCGGCTTCCACACCCAACCCGATGGCCCCGCACGGCCAGCGCGAATCCTGAACAGGTGATCAACATGGGTATCAACCTTCCCGTTATCTGGGCCGCCCTGATCTTCTTCGGCGTGATGATGTACGTCATCATGGACGGATTCGATCTTGGCATCGGCATTCTCTTCCCCTTCGTCGGCGACCGTCATGACCGCGACGTCATGATGAACACGGTGGCGCCGGTCTGGGACGGCAACGAAACCTGGCTGGTGCTGGGCGGCGCGGCGCTGCTGGGCGCCTTCCCGCTGGCCTACTCGGTGCTGCTCAGCGCCTTCTACCTGCCGCTGATGTTCATGCTGATGGGGCTGATCTTCCGCGGCGTGGCCTTTGAATTCCGCTTCAAGGCCAGCGACCGCAGCCGCCCTTACTGGGATGCCGCGTTCACGTGGGGATCGGTGGTCGCCGCCTTCTTCCAGGGCGTGACGCTGGGCGCCTATATCGACGGCATCACCATGGAAGGCACCACCTTCACCGGCGGCGCGCTCGACTGGCTGGCGCCGTTCCCGATCTTCTGCGGCGTGGGCGTGGTGATTACCTATGCCTTCCTCGGGGTCACCTGGCTCATCATGAAGACCGAGGGCCGCCTGCAATGGACCATGCTGCGCGTGACCAACGTGCTGACCGGCGTGATGCTGGCAATGGTCGCCGCGGTGAGCGTGTGGACGCCGCTGACCCATCCGGAGATCGCGCAACGCTGGTTCGCGCTGCCCAACCTGTTCTTCTTCCTGCCGGTGCCGCTGCTGGTGTTGTTCTCCGCCTTCGGCATCTACCGGTCCCTGCGCAACCACCCGAACGTGTCGCCGTTCCTGTACGCGCTGCTGATGATCTTCATGGGTTATACGGGGCTTGCCATCAGCATCTGGCCCAATATCATCCCGCCGTCGATCTCGATCTTCGACGCGTCGTCGCCTCCGCAAAGCCAGGGCTTCGCGCTGGTCGGCACCCTGTTTATCGTGCCGATCATCCTGGCCTACACCTCCTGGTCCTATTACGTGTTTCGCGGCAAGGTCAAGCGCGGGGAGGGGTACCACTGATGGCCGGGATCCTGCATTCGCGGCTGGCGGCGCGCCTGGGCTGGCTGCTGGCCCTGTGGCTGGCAGGGGTCGGCACGGTCTTCGTCTGCGCCAGCCTGATGAAGCTGCTGATGCGCGCGGCTGGGCTTGCCAACTGAAGCCATGCCGTCCTCAAGTCCGCTCTCACGCCCCGCGCTGCCCGCGCGCACCGCCGGCGTGCTCGACACGCTCGCGGCAGCCTGGGCGCGACGCGCCGACCTTGCACCCTGGCTGCATTCGCTGAAGGTGTTCGGCGCGGCAATGCTGGCGCTCTACGTGGCGCTGGCGCTCGGGCTGCCGCGGCCCTACTGGGCCATGGCCACCGTCTACCTGGTGTCCAGCCCGCTGGCCGGCGCCACCTATGCCAAGGGCACCTACCGCGTCTTCGGCACGCTGCTGGGCGCCGTGTGCGCGGTGGCGCTGGTGCCCTGGCTGGTCGACGAGCCCATGCTGCTGATGGCCGCGATCGCGTGCTGGACCGGCACCATGCTCTACCTGTCCTTGCTGGAACCGGCGCCGCGCAACTACATCTGCCTGCTGGCCGCCTATACACTGCCGATCGTGGCGCTGCCGACGGTCACCAACCCGGCCACCGTCTTTGACGTGGCCCTCACCCGCATCGAGGAAATCATCATCGGCATCGTCTGCGCCAGCGTGGTCAGCGCTGTGGTCTTTCCCTCGCGCACCACGCCGGCGCTGGCCGCACGCGCGTCGGCGTGGCTGGACCATGCCTCGCGCTGGATCACCGACGTGCTGGCCGCCGGTGCCAGCGCAGGCCAGCGCCATGACAGCTTCAGCCTGCTGGCCGCCGATATCCTCGCAATGGAAACCCAGCTGGCCCAGCTGACCTATGAAGCCGACGGCGCCCTGACCCTGCGGCGCGCACGTGCCCTGCACCAGCGCATGACGGCCCTGCTGCCGCTGGTGCTCGCGCTGGCCGATGCCGCCAGCGCCTTGCGCCGGCATCCGGCGGGCATGCCTGACGCCGTCGCGCAGCGCATGCGCGCCACGCTGGCCTGGATCGCCGGCGACGCCGGTGCGTCCCGGCCCCCGCCTTCCTGGTACCCGGCAGGCAGCACGCCGGCCGCACCCGCGGACTGGCATGCACGGCTGGTCGCGGCGACCTGCACTTACCTGGATGAACTGGGCGATCTCTGGCAGGACTGCCGCCTGCTGCAGGCCAGCCTGCGCCAGGGCGGGAGCGAGCCCACCGCGCTGCGCTACCGCGTGGAACCCGCCGGGCAGGCCCGGCACCATGATCACGCGCAGCTGTTGTTCCGCGGCGCTACCGCCGGCTCGGCCACCTTCGTCGCGGGCCTGCTGTGGATGGTGTCGGGGTGGGTCGATGGTGCCGGCCCGGTCGGCCTGGCCGCGCTCGCCAGCTGCTTTATCGCCACCACCGCGGAGCCGCGGCTGATGGCCGGCCGGGTGATCGCGTGGAGCATCGGCTGTGCCTTGCTGTCCTGGTACTACCAGTTCGTGGTGCTGCAACTGGCCCATGACTTTGGCTCGCTTGCCGCCCTGCTGTGCGGCCCCTACCTGGTCATCGGCGCCATGACCACGCAGCCGCGCAACGCGCTGTTCGGCGTGTTGCTGGCGGTCACGGCGGCGTCGTTCCCGGGCCCGCAGCACCTGACCGCCGCCAGTTTCGCCGGCATCTTCAACAGCAGCCTGGCGAGCCTGGCGGCGCAGGTGTTCGCGGCCTTGTGGGCAGTCCTGATGCAGCCCTTCGGCCAGCAACTGGTGGCCTACCGGCTGGCCAGGGCCAACTGGAACGAGATCGCGCTGGCGGCGCACCCGCGCGCGCCGGTCAACAGCGCGCGGCTGCGCGGCCGCATGCTGGACCGGCTGCTGCGCCAGTGGCCGCCATTGACCCGCCGCAACAATGCCAGCGGCAGGCAGGCCGGCAGCGCCGTTGCCGACTTCCTGGTCGAATCAGCCGCGCTCGCGCTGCGGCGCGTCCCGGCTGGCGTGCCCGCGCCGCGCCGCCGGGCCGTGGAGCGCGTGCTGGCAGGGGTCGCACGCCACTACCGCCAATGCGCGCGCACCGGCCATGCTAGCCCGCCCGCGCCGGCGCTGGCCGCGCACATCGACGCGGCCTTCGCGGCGCTGACCACGACGGCCCATGGCAGCCCGCGCACCGCGCTGGCGGCACTGGCCACCCTGCGGCTTGCCCTGCATCCGCATGAAGGAGATCACCATGCACGCCACTGAGTTCGACCTGTACGGCGTGTTCGTGCCAGCCACCGTGGTGTGGATGCTGGCCGCCTTCGCCGTGACCGCCGGCGTGCGCGTCGTGCTCGCCCGGATCGGCTTCTACCGCATCATCTGGCACCGGTCCTTGTTCAATTTCTCGCTCTATATCCTCGTACTGGGCGCGATCGTCGCGCTCGTCTGGCAGGCCCCATCATGATTCGCAAACTTTCACTGCTCGGCCCCGTTGCGGTGACCTTGGCGGCCGTGGTCGCCGCGGCGCTGACCGCCTGGCATTTGTGGCAGTACTACACCGAGGCGCCCTGGACCCGCGACGGCCATGTGCGCGCAGAAGTGATCCAGGTCGCGCCGGATGTCTCCGGCCTGGTCACGGCCGTGCTCGTCGGCGACAACGCCCGGGTGCAACGCGGCCAGGTCCTGTTCGTGGTGGACCAGGACCGCTTCAGCCTGGCCCTGAAACAGGCGCAGGCCGAGGCCGCTTCGGCGCGCGCCGCGCTGGCACTGGGCCGGCGCCAGGCGTCGAACGCGGCCGGCGTTGCCGCCCTGGCCGCCGCGCAGGCGCGCATCGACGAAGCCGATGCCGCGGTGGACGTGGCCAGGCTGAACCTGGCCCGCTGCCGCGTGACCAGCCCGGTCGACGGCTATGTCAGCGACCGCCTGCCGCGCGCCGGCGACTTTGCCACCCGCGGCAAGCCAGCCCTGTCGGTGGTGGCCAGCGGCTCGCAGTACGTGGAGGGCTATTTCGAGGAAACCAAGCTGCCCGCGATCCGCGTCGGCAGCGCCGCCGAAGTGCACATCATGGGCCAGCGCACCCCCTTGCGCGGACATGTGCAGAGCATTGCGCCCGGCATCGAGGACCAGGACCGCGCCATCGGGCCGAACATGCTCCCCAGCGTCAACCCGACCTTCAACTGGGTGCGCCTGGCGCAGCGCATACCGGTGCGCATCGCGCTGGACCAGGTGCCGGCCGGGGCCCACCTGATCGCCGGCCAGACCGCGACGGTGCGCATCCGGGCGCCGCGCGAATGAGGCGCCCAATTCAGCCGCACCGGTCCCGCCGGAACTGTTCTGCTTCCGCTCCTGCCGATTTGTGCGCCTGCCGGGCGGCCATCGGTTCGTACCATGGATGGCATGGCATGCGCCATGCCCTACCCCATTGCCCCCGGGAGATTCGCCATGCAAGCAGCGCTTGTGCAAAAAATGCCCGCCGCCCGCAGTTTTGAGGCGCCCGAGCCGGACCACGCATCACCCGCCTGCCGGGACCAGCTGGGCCGTCCGCTGCGCGACCTGCGCCTCTCGGTGATCGACCAGTGCAACTTCCGCTGCACCTACTGCATGCCCAAGGAGCGCTTCGGGCGCGACTATCCGTTCCTGTCGCCTGAGCAGCGCCTGTCCGATGCCGAATTGCTGTGCATCGTGCGCGCCTTTGTCAGCCTGGGCGTTGAGAAGGTGCGCCTGACCGGCGGCGAGCCGCTGCTGCGCAAAGGCATCGAGTCTCTGGTCGAACGCATTGCGGCCATGCGTACCCTGGAGGGCCGGCAGGTGGAAGTGGCCATGACCACCAACGGCAGCCTGCTGGCCCGCAAGGCGCGTTCGCTGCGCGACGCGGGCCTGGGCCGGGTCACGGTCAGCCTGGACAGCCTCGACGACCAGATCTTCCGCGCCATAAACGATGTGGATTTCCCGGTCGGCCGCGTGCTGGAGGGCATCGACGCGGCCATCGCGGCGGGCTTGGCGCCAGTCAAGGTCAACTGCGTGGTCGAGCGCGGCACCAACGACGCGCAGGTGCTGCCGCTGGTCGAACACTTCCGCGGCAGCGACGTCACGCTGCGCTTTATCGAATATATGGATGTGGAAGGCCCGAGCGGCTGGTCACAGTCGCGCGTCGTCCCGTCCGACGAGATCCGCGGCATGGTCGAACGCGCGCATGCGCTGCTGCCGGTCACTCGGCGCGACGGCGAAACCGCCAGCAACTACCTGCTGGCCGACGGCAGCCTGAAGGTGGGCTTTATCTCCAGCGTTTCGCACCCATTCTGCGGCGATTGCACCCGCGCACGCGTTTCGGTCGACGGCCGGCTGCACCTGTGCCTGTTCGCCACCAGTTCCGTCGACCTGCGCCAGCACCTGGGCACCGCCCACCCGGATGAAGCCGTGGCGGACGCGGTCCGGCAAGCGTGGCAGGCCCGCGGCGACCGCTACTCTGAGCTGCGCGCTGACCGGCTGGCCAGCGGCAAGCGCCAGTACCCGACGGTGCGCATGTCGCTGGTCGGGGGCTGAGCCGCGGGCGCGGCTCCCGGTCACTCAGTCAGGATTCGGGAAGGCCTGCGCGGCAAGCTCCGCGCCGGCTGGTGTCAGGCTCGCGTGACCGCGGCCTTCCTCGTCGATCGCCACGTCCGCCAGTCCGGCGGCCTGCAGCTGCGTCAACACGCGCCGCAGCACGCTCATCGGCAGTTGTGCCCGCTTCGCGATCTTGGCGAGCGACCAGGGGCTGCCGCCACCCTCGCGCCCAGCCTGCCACAGGACCTGGAGCGCCGCGACCATGGCGGGATCGATGTCAGCGTCTTGCATGCTCTTCCTCTACGCGTTCCCGGCTGCGTGCCAGCAGGTGCTGTGCGATTTTGCCCAGCGTCTGCACGGCGGACTCGATGCCGGGCGTCCATTCCGAGCTGTAGTTCAGCCGGATGCAGTTGCCGTAAGTGGCCCCGGGCGCAAACATATGCCCCGGCGCAACGGTGATGCGGTGCTCCAGCGCGGCGTGGTACATCTCCATCGCATCGATGCCCTCCGGCAACTGCACCCACAGCACATAGCCCCCCGCGGGGCGCGACGTGGTGGTGCCGTCCGGGAAGAACCTGCGCACCGCGGCGGCCATGATGCTGGCCTGCTGCGCATAGGCCTTGCGCACCCGCCGCAGGTGGAAGTCGTAGCCGTCGTTCTTCAGGAACTCGGCAATCGCCAGTTGCGGAATCGCCGGCGTGGTCAGCGTGTTGAGGAACTTGAGTCGTTCCACGGCCTCGCGGTAGCGGCCCGGCAGCGCCCAGCCGATCCGGTAGGCATTGGTCAGCGTCTTGGAGAACGACGAGCAATGCAGCACGATGCCGGCCTTGTCAAACGCCTTCAATGAACTGGGATGGGCCTCGCCGTAATAGAGCTCGCCGTAGACGTCGTTCTCGATGACGGGGATGTCCTTCTCGGTCAGCATGGCCACCAGCGCGCGCTTCTTCTCATCGGGCATCTGGAAGCCGAGCGGGTTCTGGAAATTGGGCATCACCATGCAGGCAGCCACGCCCTTTTCTTCGATCAGCCGCGCCAGCTCGCCGATGTCGATGCCCTCCGCCGGATCGGTCGCCACCTCGATGGCGCGCATGCCCAGCCGTTCGATGGCATGGAGCATGGCGTAGAAGGTCGGCGACTCCACCGCGATGGTATCGCCCGGCCTGGCCACCGCCTGCAGGCAGAGGTTGATGGCCTCGGTCGCGCCGATGGTGACGATCACCTCGTTCGGATCGATGGCGTAGCCGTTCTCCAGGTAGCGGCGCGAGATCTGCCGGATCAGCTCGGGGCTGCCGGGCGGCAGGTCGTCGAGCATGGTCCACTTGGCATAGCGGCGCGCGATGTTGTTGGCGTACTGGTTGATGCGCTGCCACGGAAACAGCGAAGGGTCCGGATAGGGCGAACCGAGCGGCACGGCATCATCGGAACGGATCGAGCGCAGCGTGGAAAGCACCAGCGCGCTGACGTCCACCGCTGAGGGCTTGGCACTGGGCCTGGACGGGCGCAGCTCGAACACCGGCTCGCCCGGCCGCGCGCGCACAAAGTAGCCGGACTGCGGCCGGCTTTCGATGATGCCGCGGCTCTCCAGCAAGACGTAGGCCCGGATCACCGTGGTGATGCTCATGCGGTGGTGCTGGCTGGTCTGCCGCACCGAGGGAATCCGCTCGCCGGGCAGCAGCACGCCCTGTTGCACCAATGCCTCGATGTCCGCAGCCAGTTTTTCATATAGTTTCACGCTGCGCTCCCCTTTCCCTTGCGCCCCGTCGGTGCCCGGACCGGCCACCTTGCCGGGCCGCCGTCAGCTGAGCCAACGATGGAGATCATAGTACGGCAGGGGCACATTTTGGAGCTGTCCGGCACATTGGGGTTCGACCCGCACAAAGCCGCTGGCCTGGCCGAGCGCCGACACCGAGGCGGCGCCCTGCTGTGCATTGACCTGCACGAAACTCTCGCGGCCGCCGAGGTTGCCGATTTCGCCCACGCGCCAGAAGGCATCGCCCCGGTGCGGGCGCGTGCCGGCCAGCGCCGCCCTGACCCGGCCTACCGGTGGGAACAGCTCGGCGCGCCCCTGCAGGCGGCGCAGCAGCGGCGTCACCAGCAGCGCGAAGGTGGCATAAGCTGCCGCCGGATTTCCCGGCAGGCACACCACGGGCTTGCCGCGCAGGCGCCCCACCGTGACCGGCTTGCCGGGCTTCATGTTGACGCCACGGCAAAGCAGCTCGCCGCCCGCCGAAGCCAGCGCCGCCGCGACCAGGTCGCGCTGGCCGACCGAGGCACCGCCGGTGACCAGCACCAGGTCGGCGTCGGCGGCAAGTTCCCGCAGCATGTCGTGCAAGGCGCGCTCGTCGTCCTGCACGTGGCGGTGGCAACTGACCACGGCGCCCATCGACTGCACCAGCGACTCGAGCATCGGGCCATTGACGTCATGCACCTGATACACGTCGCGCGGCTCGTCGTGCGCCGCCACCTCGTCGCCCGAGGTCAGGATAGCCACCTCCACCAGCCGGCAGACCGTGGCCTCTGTCAGTCCCTGCGACGCCAGCGCGGCAATATGCCCCGCATGCAGCAGGGTTCCTGCCGACAGCAACAGGTCGCCCCGGCGGGCGTCCTCGCCCTTGCGCCGGATATGCTGGCCCGCCACGGGTGCGCGCGCGCAGACCACACCGCGATAGGTCTCTTCGGCATCTTCCAGCGCGACCACGGCATTGGCGCCGGGCGGGATCACGCCGCCGGTGTAGATGCGGATGGCCTGGCCGGGCAACAGCGGCTGCGGCTGCGTGCCGGCGAAGACGACCTGCTGCAGCGGCAGGCAGGCGCCCTCGCGACAGTCTTCGCAGCGCACCGCATAGCCGTCCATGGCGCTGCGGTCCGCCGCGGGCGTATCCATGACCGCGGCCACGTCGCCGGCCAGCACGCGGCCAGTCAGCAAGCCCAGCCACACGGTTTCGGTCTGCCGCACGGGCTCCGCGCACATCGCGAAGACCGCCTGCGCCTCGTCAAAGTTCAGCATGCTGCGTCTCCGCGGCTGGCGTCCAATGCGGCGCCGGTATAGTCGACATAACCATCCTGGCGGCAGAAGCTGAGCAGGCGCAGGCCGGCCTGCTCGGCGATGCGGATCGCCAGCGAGGTCGGCGCCGAGATCGTCGCCAGCATCTGGATATTCATGCGCGCCACCTTGCGCACCAGTTCATAGCTGGCGCGGCTGGACAGCAGCACGAAGCCGTCGTCCATCGCCATGCGCTGCATCGCCAGGTGGCCGATCAGCTTGTCCAGGCCGTTGTGGCGGCCCACATCCTCGAACACATGCAGGATCTCGCCGCCCGCACCGCACCAGGCCGCGGCGTGGACGCCCCCGGTAGCCTGCATCAGCCGCTGGTGCGACGGCAGCGCCGCGACGGCGCGCTCGATCATCTCGCGCGACGGCGTCAGCCGGGTGGCCGGCTCGGGCATGCGCGCGGGCTCCAGGTCGAGCAGCTCGATGCTCTCGATGCCGCAGACGCCGCAGCCGGTGCGCCCCGCCAGCGCGCGCCGGCGGGCCCGCATGGTGGCAAAGGCGTGTTCGCTGATCTCCATCTGTACCTCGGCGCCGTGCGCGTGCACGCGCACTTCCAGGTCGTGGATCTCCGCATTGCGCCCGACGATGCCCTCGGTCAGCGAGAAGCCGACCGCGAATGCCTCCAGGTCCAGCGGCGTGGCCATCATCACGGCGTGCGAGATGCCGTTGTACACCAGCGCCACCGGGAGCTCTTCCGCCACGTTGTCCGTGGCCGGCTGCACCACGCAGTTCTTGTGCCGCACGATGCTGCGCGCTTCATAGCCTGAGTGTTCAACCAGTTCGGTGCATTGCATGGGGGTCTCGCCAAGATGGATGCCGCGCCGGCACAAGGCCGGCGCTGGTCGGGAGTGATCGGGTCTGTTGGGAATGATGGTAGGCGCGGACCGCCCCGTACGAGGCGTACAGTTGCGCCGATCGCCGGCATCTACAGATGCCGTCGCGCTTCGGGCTTCACTCGCCGGCGCCGGCTTCCCTGTCGTCGTTGCTGGGGAAGCGGTATTGCCCGTAGCGCAGGATCAGCACGCCGAAGGCCAGCATGACCACGCCCGCGCACAAGGCCAGCATGTGGAACTCGGTGGACTCGTTGAAGCGCAGGATCAGGTCGCGCGCCAGCGACACCATCGCGATGTACAAGGGGAAGCGCACGGGCAGCTGGCCCAGCCTCAGGTAGCGCACCACCATCGCCAGCACCTCCAGGTACAGGAACATCAGCAGCAGGTCGGTGATCGAGAAGACCCCCATGGCCGCGACCTTCCAGCCTTCCTGTGCCATGGCAAAGGTCGTGGCCAGGCCGATCACGACCAGGCCAGCCAGTTCCACCATGCCCAGGAAGGATTCCACCCGGGCGCGCACGCGGCTCTGGCCCGGCCGGGCGCCGGGGCTTTTGTCCATGTTCATGGCTGTGCTGGCGCGGTCAGGCCGCCGCCGCGGGCTGCCGACGGGACGGGGTCAGCAACACCGGCACCGACTTCGACGTGGGCGTGCCGCAGCCATCGCCAGTGCTTTCCAGCGGCACCAGCGGATTGGTCTCGGGGTAGTACGCCCCCAGGCAGCCTTGCGGGATGTCGTATTCGACCAGCACGAAGTCCTCGACCTGGCGCTGCACGCCGTCGTCCCAGACACTGGTGATGTCCACGTGCTGGCCCGCCTTCAGGCCAAGCCGCGCCAGGTCAGCGGGGCTGATGAAGACCACCCGGCGCAGGCCGAACACGCCGCGGTAGCGGTCGTCCAGGCCATAGATCGTGGTGTTGTACTGGTCGTGCGAGCGCGTGGTCATCATCACCATCAGCTTGTCGCCATACTTCTGGCGGGCCCGGCTGATGGGGGTGTCCTTTTCGATGCGGTTGACCAGGAACTGCGCCTTGCCCGACGGCGTATGCCAGACCCGGTTGCATGCCGCCGGCGTCAGGTGGAACCCGCCCGGCACCGCCACGCGCTCGTTGTAGCTCTCGAATCCGTCGATCACCTGCTCGATGGCGTCGCGGATGCGGGCATAGTCCTGCGCATACCAGAGCCAGTCGATCTTCTGCGAGCCCAGCGTGGCGGCCGCCATGTGCGCGACGATGGCAATCTCCGACAACAGGTGCGGCGACGCCGGCGCGTTCATGCCGAAGGAGATATGGACCATGCAGACCGAGTCCTCGACCGTCACGCCCTGCGCCACGCCGTCCTGCTGGTCGATCTCGGTGCGGCCCAGCGTCGGCAGGATCAGCGACTCCTTGCCGTGCACCAGGTGGCTGCGGTTGAGCTTGGTGGCGATATTTACGGTCAGGTCGCACTGGCGCAGGGCCTCGAAGGTGCGCGGCGTATCCGGCGTGGCGGTGGAGAAATTGCCGCCCAGGCCGACAAAGACCTTGACCTTGCCCTCGAGCATCGCCGAGATGGTGTGGACCACGTCATACCCGTGCTTGCGCGGCGGCTCGAAGCCGAAGGCGGCCTGCAGGCGGTCCAGGAATTCCTGCTCAGGCTTCTCTTCGATACCCACCGTGCGGTCGCCCTGCACGTTCGAATGCCCGCGCACCGGCAGCAGCCCCGCACCGGGGCGCCCGATGTTCCCGCGCATCATCATCAGGTTGGACAGGATCTGCACCGTCGGCACGGAGTGCTTATGCTGCGTCAGGCCCATGCCCCAGCAGGCGATCACGCGCTTGCCCCTGGCGTAGACCTGGGTCAGCGCATCGATATCTTCCTGCGACACGCCCGACTCGGCGACGATGTCGGCCCAGCTTTCCGCGCGCAGGTCTTCGATGAAGTCGCCGAAGCCGATGGTGTGCTCGCGCACGAAATCCACGTCGATCAGGCGCTCGCGGCCGTGCCGGATGGCCTCTTCGTCGAGTTCGTCCAGGCGCTTGGCCATGCCCTTGATCAACGCAAAGTCGCCGCCCAGCTTGGGCTGCACGAACATCGAGGCGATCTTGGTGCTGGAGCCGGTGAGCATCTCCACCGGGTGCTGCGGGCTGGTAAAGCGCTCCACCCCGCGTTCGCGCAGCGGGTTGATCGACACAATGGCGGCGCCGCGCCGCGCGCACTCGCGCAGCTCGCCCAGCATGCGCGGATGGTTGGTGGCCGCGTTGTGGCCGAACAGCAGGATGGTGTCGGCATGCTCGAAATCATCCAGCACCACGGTGGCCTTGCCCACGCCGATGGTCGGCGGCAGGCCCCGGCTGGTGGCCTCGTGGCACATGTTCGAGCAGTCGGGGAAGTTGTTGGTGCCATAGGCTCGCACGAACAGCTGGTAGAGGAAGGCGGCCTCGTTGCTGGCGCGCCCCGACGTATAGAATGCGGCCTGGTTCGGGTCCGGCAGCGCGCGCAGGTGGCGCCCGATCAGCGCAAAGGCCTCGTCCCAGGCGATCGCACGGTACTTGTCGGTCTGCGCGTCATAGACCATGGGGTGCGTCAGCCGCCCGTGCTGCTCCAGCTCATAATCGGTCTGCGCCATCAGCGACGTCACCGTGTGCTGCGCAAAGAACTCAGGGGTCACGCGCATGCTGGTGGATTCGGCGGCCACGGCCTTGACGCCGTTCTCGCAGAATTCAAAGGTGGAGGCGTGCTGCCGGTCCGGCCAGGCACAGCCGGGGCAGTCGAAGCCATCGGCCTGGTTCTGCTTGAACAGCATCTTGTACTTGCCTCCGGCAACCTTCTCCTTGATCAGGTTGATGGCAACGTACTTCAGCGCACCCCAGCCGGCAGCGGGGTGGGTGTAGGGGGCGATGTGGCCTTTTTCAGGGGTCGGGGAGCTCATTGGCGTGGTGTCCTGTAACGACGGGGGCGCTGTCCGGCGGCCTGCGCTGCTTATCGAAGGGGGCCGGATCGTTGCGGTGTCACCAGATTAGATTTCCCGGGTGCCCACGGGTACATACAAACAGGCGCTCCCCCGGGGAGCACAGTTGCTTCAGACCAGCGGGAACGCCTTCACCAGGTGCTGCAGCAAGCTGTCAGCCACCGGCGACAGGTGCCGGCCGGTCCGGGTGATGATGTGGATGCGGCTATTGTTCAGGATGGGATTGGCCAGCGGCAATGACACCAGCTGCCTGAACTGCGGCTCCTTCAGCGCCACCGAGCGTGCCGTCATGATGTAGCCCAGCCCCATCGCTGCATATTCCCACAGCACCTTGAACGAGTTGGTCACAAGCATCGGCTTCAGGGTGACGTGCTCGTCCAGCTCCGCCGCCTGGATATGCTTGCGCACACCGAACGATTCCGTCAGCGCCGCTCCCTGGTGCGGCGCCAGGTCCGCGAGCGTCAGCGCGCGGCGCCTGCGCGCCAACGGATGGTCCTTGTGCACATGCACGCGGATCGGCGACAGCCTTGAATAGTGCGAGCGCAGGCGCACATCGTCGGGCGGCTGAAAGACAAAGCCGATATGCGCCAGGTCCTCCAGGATATGCCGCACCGTTTCATCGGTGCCGGCCACCTGGATGCTGCAGCTCACGTCGGGATGCTTGCGCAGGAAGCCCTGCAGCACGGGCTCTAGCACCAGGTCGACGAAGCCTTCGCCAAAGACCAGCTCCACGTGGCCACGCCGGGCATTCTTCAGGTTGTTGACCTCGGCAAGGAAGGTATCGTTCAGGTCCTGCTGGCGCCGGGCAAACAGCGCCAGCAGGCGCCCGGCATCGGTGGCGACAACACCCCGCCCGCGCCGCTCAAGCAAAGTCAGCCCGGTATCCTGCTCCAGTTTCGCCACGGCGCGGCTCACCACCGACGGATCCAACTCAAGCACCTCGGCCGCGCCGCGCACAGTGCCGGTCTCGATGATCTGCAACAGGCACAGCGCGCGCTTGCGGTCCAGCACATCTTCCATGTCTTCCTCCTCTGGCTCGCGGCGCCGGCCCAGGACGGCAGCGCGCGGATTCTTCTAATGTTGCAAATTATGCAACGTTTCGCTCTTACCATTGTCATGGTTTCGGCAAGCGCATGCGTGGAGAATGCGGTGGACGACCACGCTCCGATACCGCCATGAACCAGGCCCCGCTTGCCGATCTGCACCAATCCATCCAGACCCTGTCGCCGGAGTTCGTTGAGATCCGCCGAAAGATCCATGCACACCCCGAACTGGCCTTTGAAGAGCGCCGGACCAGCGATCTGGTCGCCGGGCGGCTGGCGGCATGGGGCTACGAAGTGCATCGTGGCATGGGCACCACCGGTGTCGTGGGCAGGCTCAGGAAGGGGCAAGGCAGCAAGGCGCTGGGCATCCGCGCCGACATGGACGCGCTGCCGATCCAGGAGAAGACCGGCCTGGACTACGCCAGCACCATCGCCGGCAAGATGCACGCCTGCGGCCATGACGGGCACACGGCGATCCTGCTGTGCGCCGCCAGGTACCTGGCCGAGTCCGCCGATTTCAATGGCACGCTGAACCTGATCTTCCAGCCGGCCGAAGAGAACGAAGGCGGTGCGCTGCGCATGTTGGAAGATGGGCTGTTCGAGCAATTCCCCTGCGACGAAATCTATGCGCTGCACAATTCCCCGGGCCTGCCGGTCGGCCAGATCGGGGTCATCGCCGGCCCTGCCATGGCCTCGTTCGACCGCGCCACGGTCACGCTGCGCGGCCGCGGCGCCCATGGCGCCATGCCCCATCATGGCATCGACGCCATGCAGTGCGCCGCCAGCATCGTGCTGGGCCTGCAATCGATCGTCAGCCGCGAGATCGATGCGCTCAAGTCGGCGGTCATTACCGTGGGCTCCATCCAGGCCGGCACCACCTACAACGTCGTGCCCGATAGCGCAACGATCAAGATCGGCGTGCGCACGCTGGACCCGCAGGTGCGCACGCTGGTCGAGGCGCGCATCAGCGAATTTGTCGCCGCCCAGGCCCAGAGCTTCCGGCTGCAATCCGAGGTCGTCTACGAACGCATGTACCCGGTGCTGGTCAACCACGACGCGCAGACCGAGCGCGCGCGCCAGGCCGCGATCCGGCTGGTGGGCGCGGACAACGTGGTCGAGCGCCCGCCGGTGATGGGCAGCGAGGACTTCGCCTACATGCTGGAGCACCGGCCCGGTGCCTACATCCGGCTTGGCAACGGCCTGGGCGAAGATGGCGGTTGCATGGTCCACAACCCCCTGTACGACTTCAATGACAAGGCTCTGCCTGTCGGTGCCGCATTCTGGGCACACCTGACGCAAAGCTATCTGGTTTGAACAACAATTCCCCGGGGACATCCGCCATGGCTTCACTGAACCGCCGCCGCTTCCTTCAATACGCCGGTCTTTCCGCCGGCACCTCCGTGCTGGCCGGCCTGCCGGCCTTTGCCGCAGACAACTTTCCCGCCAAGTCGCTGTCCCTGGTGGTCCCCTACCCGGCCGGCGGTGCCAGCGACACTTCTGCCCGCATCTTCGGGGAATCCATCGGCAAGAGCGTCAGGCAGCAGGTGATCGTCGAGAACTACGGTGGCGGTACTGGGCTGATCGGCGCCAACAAGGTGCTGGGCGCACCGGCTGATGGCTACACCTTCTTCCACGGGTCGATCAACGAGGTCTTCCTGGCCCCCATGCTCAACCCGGCGGCGCGCTACAAGCCGCAGGACTTCCAGCTGGCCGCACCCATCAGCGACGCCAACATCGTGCTGCTCGTCAGGAACGGCATTGCCGTCGATGCCCTGGACAAGTTCCTGGACTATGCGAAGCAAAGCAAGGGAAAACCGCTGACCTACGCCACGGTCGGCATCGACTCCATCTATCACCTCATGGGCGATGCCCTCGCTGCCCGGCTCGGCGTGCCCTTCCTGCACGTGCCGTACAAGGGCGGCGCACCGGCGCTGCAGGGCCTTGCCGGCGGTGAGGTCGACTTTGCCATCCTGCCTTACCAGTCCAGTTTCGACAGCATGCAGCAACAGGGCCGGCTGAAGGTGCTAAGCAGCTTCGCCAGGGCTCTGCCCCCGGCACTCAAGCATATTCCGCTGATCTCGCAAAGCCGGATGGTGCCCGACTTCGAGTACTCGATCGGCGGCGGCTACTTCGTCAGGCAGGGCACGCCCGCGAGCCGGGTGGCGGTACTGCGCAAGGCGATTGGCGAAGCCCTTGCCAAGCCCGAGATCCGGGCCAAGCTGGAAGCCGAGGGACGTACGGTCGCACAGCCGATCGACAGCCAGGAGCAGGCGAATCAGGTCTTCGACCAGTACCTGGGACGTGTCACACAACTGATCCGGAACGTGGGCCGCAAGACCAACGCGTCCTGAAGGCTTGTCGCAGCAGGCGCCTGAGCTGGCCGGTCAGGCTGCCTTGGGTGACACACCTGGGGCAAGCCGTTCGGCCAGGAAGGCCTGCATTGCCGCCCAGGACCGGCGGTCCGCCGCCGCATCATAGGCAATGCCACGTTCCGGAAGATTCGCCCCTCGAACGTGAATGCGTGCCGGGCATGGCCATAGGCATGTAGCTGCCAGTCCGCGCCGGCGCCGGTCAGTTCCCCTGCAATGCCGAGAACGTCGTTCGTCGGCGCGACCGGGTCTTCCCAACCATGCAGTAGCAGGATGCTGGAGGTGATGGGTGCTTGCGGGCCGATCCGCGGCGCGTGGAGCACCCCGTGAAAGCTGACGGTAGCCAGAAGGTTTGGCGGGGCCGCGCGCGCCAGATCCGGGGCGCACAGGGCGCCGAAGCAATGCCCGAGCGCGGCCATCCGGTGCGCATCGACTCCGGGAAACCTGGTGGCCGCATCGAACCCGGCCAACAGGCGCCGGCGAAACAGGCGGCGATCGGCCATCATCGGGCCCATGAGATGCGCGTTGTCTCCCAGCTCGTCACCACGGACGCCCTTGCCGTACACGTCTGCGGCAAAGCCGATGTAGCCCAGTGCCGCGAGCTGGTCGGCGCAGCGGCGCATCGCGGCGTTGAGTCCACTCCATTCATGGGCCAGCAGCACGCACGGCGTGCGTTGCGCCAGCCCGGCGGGCCGCGCTACATACCCTTCGAAGACAGTCGTGCCATCCGTGTACTCGACCAACGATCGTTCCAGCGGCAGTTTCCCGGCGTCCATAGCATGCTTCTTTCGAGCCGCCAGCATGCGGCAGGCTGGGAGCGCTGTATTGAACGTTTGGGACGCCAGGTGCTTGCGTCGTCAGAGATAGAAGGCCGGGGCATCGTCTGGCAGGCGTCCGAAGTACTCGGCAAGCGGCGATGGCCCGTTGCGCGCATAGTCGCCCGGCGTCTGGGCCAGGCGCCGTCGCCAGCTCCGGATCTTATGCGGCTGATCGCTATAGCCCGACAGCGCGTCGCCCTCGCCGCGTTGCACGGCCTGGATGCTGAACTGCAATCGCTCCAGGTCCATCAACTGCTTGGGGCCAAGGCCGAGGTGCCGCTCGAACCAGCGGTTCAGCTGGCGCCGGTTGACGGCGGTCAGGCTGGCGACTTCCTGCACCTGCCGTCCCTGGCGCAGCAGCGCATGCGCCGCCCTGATCGTCGCCAGTTCCGCAGGCGGCCGGATAGCCGTCATGCGCTGCAGCAACCACGCGTCCAGCTGGCAGGCAATCCGCGCCGGCGTCCAGGCGGCGCTCAGGTCGGCGCTGAGCGCGTGGGCCGCGCCATCCCCAAGGTATCCGGCCAGGGCATTTAATAGCACTACCGGCGCTAGTTGACGGTGTGGCCGCCGCGGCGCGCCTTGTGATAAAGGCACTCACAGATGAATTTGTAGATATCGCTACATAGTTGATCAACACTCTACAAATACTTAGTATCGGCCCATGGAACCAGCTCCGGAACTGTGGACCCTCCTCGTCATCAGCCTGCCAACCAAGGGCGCTACTGCCCGGATGCGCATCTGGCGAGCCCTCAAGGCACTAGGCTGCGCTGCATTGCGCGACGGCGCCTATCTGTTGCCGACGGCAAGCGCGCAAAGCGCTCAACTGCGCGACCTGGCCGATGAAACCATCCAGGAAGGCGGCCAGGCCTGGCTGCTGAACGTGCGCGCGCAAGATCCGGCGGAGGCTCACGCCTACCGGACACTGTTTGACCGCACGGCCGACTACGCCGGCTGGCTGGCCGCCCTCTCCGAGGACCGCAAGAGCTTGTCCGGCCAGGATGAAGCCGGGATCGCCCGCCTGCTGCGCCGGCACGGCCGTGCCTTTGATGCCATCGCCGGGACCGACTTTTTCCCCAACGACGCCTCGGCCAACGCCGCCTTGCAATGGCGGGACTTCAACAGTGCGGTCGAAACCCTGCGCTCGCCAGGCGAGCCCCAGCCTGCAAGCGGCGGCATCCCGCGCCGGGATCCTGCCCAATACCAGGGGCGCGACTGGGCAACGCGGCGCCACCTGTGGGTGGACCGGGTTGCCTGCGCGTGGCTGATCCAGCGTTTTATTGACCCGCATGCGCGCTTCCTGTGGCTGGAGCATCCCGCGGACTGCCCGCATGACGCGCTGGGTTTCGACTTCGACGGCGCCGCCTTCACGCATGTGGGCAACAAGGTTTCATTTGAGGTGCTGCTGGCCAGCTTCGGGCTGGACGCCGACCGCGGACTGGCCCGCCTGGCCAGCATGGTCCACGCCCTGGATATCGGCGGGGCCCAGGTGCCCGAAGCCAGCGGCTTCGAAGCCGTACTTGCCGGCGCGCGCGAGCACCTGGCGGATGACGACGCACTGCTGGCCGAAATCGGCCGTACCCTGGATTCCCTTTATGTGCATTTTTCCGGAAAGCGATAGCACCATGCCCCTGAGGTCCACGACATGAGCAACGTCTCGCAGGCCCCAACCCCTCCGGCCGCACTCACGGAACGGCCGCACTACACCCTCTGGCAGCTGGTCGGCTACATGCTGCGCCTGGGCACGCTCGGCTTCGGCGGTCCGGTGGCACTGGCCGGCTATATGCATCGCGACCTGGTAGACCGGCGCCAGTGGATCACCGACGCCGACTACAAGGAGGGGCTGGCCCTGGCACAGCTGGCACCTGGCCCGCTGGCCGCGCAACTGGCCATCTACCTGGGCTATGTCCATTACCGGATCGCGGGCGCGACGCTGGTCGGGATCGCGTTCGTGCTGCCGTCATTCCTGATGGTGCTGGCGCTGGGCTGGGCCTATGTGCGCTTTGGCGGCCTGACGTGGATGCAGTCCGTGTTCTACGGCGTCGGGGCCGCGGTGATCGGCATCATTGCGATCAGCGCGTACAAGCTCACCACCAAGAGCGTGGGCAAGGACCGCCTGCTGTGGGCGATCTACCTGGTACTTGCCGCGGTCACGGTGGTCACCGAATCCGAAATCGCGTGGATGTTCCTCGCGGCCGGGCTGCTGGTGTGGTTCTGGCGCGCCCCGCCCAAATGGCTGCGCCAGGGCGGCCTGCACGCGGCCGCGGCGACACAGCTGCCCCTGGCCGGCGGCGTGGCCGGCGCCATTGACTGGCCCCTGCTGGCGCAGATTGCCGTGTTCTTTGCCAAGGCGGGCGCATTTGTGTTCGGCTCGGGGCTGGCCATTGTGCCGTTCCTGTACGGCAGCGTGGTCACCGACTTCCATTGGCTCAATGACAAGCAGTTCGTGGATGCCGTGGCGGTGGCCATGATCACGCCCGGCCCCGTGGTGATCACCGTTGGCTTTATCGGCTACCTGGTGGCCGGCTTTCCGGGCGCGTCGGTTGCGGCGCTGGCCACCTTCCTGCCGTGCTACCTGTTCACCGTCCTGCCGGCCCCCTACTTCAAGAAATACGGCAAGCTGCCCGCCATCCTAGCCTTTGTCGATGGCGTGACCGCTGCCGCGGTGGGAGCCATCACCGGCGCGGTGATCGTGCTGGCCAGGCGTTCGATCGTGGATGTGCCGACGGTGCTGCTGGCGCTTTGCACGGTGGCGCTGCTGCTCAAATTCAAGAAGCTGCCCGAACCCGTGATCGTGGCCGGCGCCGCGCTGATCGGCCTGGTGGTCTATCCGCTCATGCATCATTGAGGGGAGTGCCGCGCCGAGTCTATGAGATCGCTTTGCGGTCTCGGGCGCGCAACCGGCCCACTGCCCTGGTGGCCGAAGCTACTTGCGATGGGCGGCTTTGGGGAATCTAATCCTACGGAGGAGGCGTCCCGATGCGGATCTGAGAACCCCGTGGGCGCCAACTTTTTTGCCGAACGCCATGCCAGCCTCCCGGTCAGGAACCACCGGCTTCCCCACGATCCTGTTTGGCGCTTTCGATCGCCACAACTTCGGTGACCTGCTGCTGCCGCATGTGGTGCGAAGCCTGATCGGGCAGGCCAACCCGTTCTACGGGGGCCTGGCCGAGCGCAACCTGAGAATCCATGGCGGCCATCGGGTCCACACCCTGGCGCGGCTGGCAGCCACCGTGGGCGACAGCGCCGTCGATGTCATCCATGTGGGTGGCGAAACCCTGACCTGCTCGCTCTGGGAGGCGGCCGTGATGCTGCAGCCTCCCGAGCAGGCCCGGGCGGTGGTGGCGCTGCTCGATGCCCGGCCGCACGAGCGGACGGTCTGGGCCCAGGCGCAGTTGGGCGTACGGGACCGGGTCCCCTACCTGTTGCCGGCCGGCATCTTTGCCAATGTCCGGCGTGTCATTGTCCACGCCGCCGGCGGCATTGAACTTGGATCGGTTGAGCCTGCCATGCGGGCCGAGGTGGTGGCCAAGCTCGGGGCCGCCACCAGCGTCGGGATACGAGACCATCAGACCCGGGCCATACTCGCGGAGAACGGCATTGACTGCCGCCCGGAGCCTGATCCGGCCGTGCTGGTGGCCGAGCTGTTCGGCGACTGCATCCGCCGGCGCGCCCGCCAGGGCGAGTGCGCCCGCATCGTGTCAGGGTTCCCTGCCGGATACCTGGCCGTGCAGTTCAGCGCGGATTTTGGCGACGACGATACCCTTTCACAGCTGGCGGCCCAGCTCGAACGTATCGCCCGGACCAGGACCCTGGGCCTGGTGCTGTTTCGCGCCGGCGCCGCGCCCTGGCACGACGACCTGGCCTGCTACCAGCGCCTGGCGGCACGGCTGCGCGGCACGCCTGTGGTCCTGTTCGACTCGCTCAACCTGTGGGATATCTGTGCGCTGATTGCGCACAGCCAGGGTTTTGTCGGCAGCAGCCTGCACGGCGGCATTGTCGCCGGCGCATTTTTCCTGCCATGGCTTGGCCTGCTCCGGGCCGCACAACACCCTGGGACCAGCAAGCAAATCGCCTTTGCCGCGGCCTGGGGCGCGGCCGGGGCGCCGGCCGCGGTCACCGTGCAGGATCTTGCGGCCGGCCTGGACGAAGCGATGGCGTCCCGGACCGCGCAGCGTAGGGAATTGGCTAGGGAATGGGCCAAGGCCTGCAGGACCGCATTCCAGTTGGTTCAGGAGAACTAGCACGATCGAGTCCCGCGGGGCATGGCGACTGCTATCGGCACATCGCCATCAGCTGTACCCACGCCAGCGCAAAAGTCGGGTCGAGCCAAGATGTCAGTGCCACCATGCACAGGCCCGCCAGGCCGAGTACCGACAGCCATATGCCGAGCGCCGGTCCGCGGCGCAGACTCATGACCGCACAGGCGCGAGGCCGGTCCTGACAATCTGCCGGTCGTCGATCGGGAAGTGCAAGGCCGCGGCCAGTACGCCCAGCGCCATGGCGCTGAACCAGACCGGGTCGTACGAGCGCGTCAGTTCGAACGCGAGCCCGCCCAGCCATACGCCGAGGAACGAGCCCAGCTGGTGGCCGAAGAACACGAAGCCGAACAGCGTGGCGAGATAGCGCACGCCGAACACCTGTGCGAGGATCCCGTTGGTCAGCGGCACGGTGCCGAGCCACAGGAAGCCCATCGCCGCGCAGAACAAGTACAACGTGGGCGTGCTCAGCGGCAGCAGCAGGAACAGCGCCATCGCCGCGGTGCGCACGAGGTAGATCCCGGCGAGCAGGTATTTCTTGCTGTGGCGCCCGCCCAGCAGGCCGAACACGTAGATGCCGGCCACATTGGCGAGCGCGATGATGGCGAGCGCGGCCATGCCGTCGGCCGGACGCATGCCACGATCCAGCAGATAGGCGGGCAGGTGGCTGGCGATGAAGGCGAGCTGGAAGCCGCAGGCAAGAAAGCCGAGGTTCAGGAGCCAGAAGCCGGAATGACCGAATGCCTCGCGCACCGCGCCGAGCAGCGACGGCTGGCCGCGGGCCGCGTTGGTCTCGTCCGCGGCCGGCGCCGGCGCGGCGGCAATCCGGTCCTGGAACGGCAGCGCAAGCGGCAGCAGCACGGCCAGTGCCAGGGCGAGCATCAGCAGCGTGGTCGCCCATCCCGATGTGACCAGCAGCCCCTGCGCGGCCGGCACCAGCGCGAACTGCGCGATGCCGCCGACGGCGCCGGCCAGGCCCAGTGCGCGGCTGCGCTGCGCGGTGTCAGCCATTCTGCTCAGCGCGCCATACACTACGCCGAAGGTCGTGCCGGACAGCGCAATGCCGATGCAGACGCCTGCCGACCAGACGAAGGCCGGTGACGTGTCGGCCTGTGTCATCCCGTAAAGTCCGGCGGCATATAACGCCAGTCCGCCGGCCATCACCTTCCACGAGCCGTACCTGTCGGCCAGCATGCCAGTGAAGGGCTGCACCAGCCCCCAGACCAGGTTCTGCACCGCCATCGCGAAGCCGAAGGTCTCGCGGGTCCAGCCGCGCTCGGCGATGATGGGCAGCAAGAACAAACCCTGCACATGGCGCACGCCCAACGCCAGCCCCATCAGCAGGCCGCCCGCCATCACGAGCACCCACAACTCCCGCCACCATGGCGTGGCGGACTGCGGCGTGGCGATGGCGGCGCAAGTGTGCGGCAGGCGAGAAGTCATGACGGCCCCTTGTCGGACAATGGCGCCGGCAGGCGCGCGATGGCTCTATTGCAGCCGCCCGGGCGCCGTGCTTCAAACGATCATTTGGTCGTTTTGCCATGCGCGCCGCGCATGGCAAGAGGGCCGGGGATCGTGCTGTAATGGCGTATCGCGAATCTGCCAGGAGGCCACCGCATGTCCGTCCCGCTTGTCCGGCTGTTTCCGCTCGACCTGCTCAAAGGCTTCGTCGCTGTCGGCCGACGCATGAGCATTACGCAGGCAGCGGACGACCTGTGCCTGACGCAGTCGGCGGTAAGCCGGCAGATCCACGCGCTGGAGGAGCAGCTGAAGGTGGCGCTGTTCGTGCGCAAGCATCGCGGCGTGGCCTTCACTGCCGAGGGCGAACGGCTGTTTCGCAGCGCCGACAGCGCACTGCAGCAGCTGCAGGACGTGGTAGCCGAAGTGCGCCGCAACGAGGGCCAGCGCGCCGTCACGGTCACCGCCAGCATCGGCGTGACCGGCTTGTGGCTGCTGCCGCGGCTGGGGAACCTGCAGAAGACGCATCCGCATCTGGATGTGCGCCTGTCCGCCAGCAACCGTATCAGCGACTTGCGTGCCGAGGGCATCGACCTCGCCGTGCGCTACTGCCGCGACGCCGCGGCGCCGCCCGATGCTGTGCGCCTGTTCGGCGAAAACATCGCCCCGGTTGCCCATCCATCGCTGGTGGCCGGGGTCGCCCGGCACGACGAGGCGCTGCTTCAGTTGCCGCTGCTGGAATTCGACGATCCCCGTCCGTGGCTGCAATGGCGCAGCTGGCTCGAGCCACGCAGCTACCGCCAGGCGAGCCAGCACGGCGTGCTTCGCTTCAATCAGTACGACCAGGTCATCCACGCGGCGCTGGCGGGACAGGGCGTCGCACTGGGCCGGCTCGAGCTGGTGCGGCCCCTGATCGATGGCGGCCAGCTAGTGATCGTGCCGACGGCGCTACAAGCGCCGCCGAGCCCCAACGCATACTGGCTGGTCCATGCCTCCGCCGATCCGCGCGAGGACGTCAGGTGTGTAGCCGAGTGGATTTACCAGGAAGCCGCACACACCGTCAGGACACGTGCGAGCCCCGTAGCCACCTGAGCCAGGGGAAGCCGGCACGGCGCGGGGGTGGCGGCGCCTCGATCCCGCATAACACGGGGCCGGCGCCGTGCAGCGCCGCCAGAAACACGTCGGCGTCACCATGCAGCTGATAGCGCTCGCCGGGTGCGAGCAGGACGTCCGGGGACGGCCTGTCCCGTGTTTCGAACGTCAGCCACAGGCTGCCGCCGCGGCAGACCAGTTCCGCGCCGGCCCGCAGTCGCAAGCGCAGGCATTCCGCTTCAAGGCAAAGGGTGTATGGCATGAAAGGCTCCGGTGAGCCATTTCATTGTGCGAGCCGGCGTCGCGGCTTGCCATGAGCATTGCGTCGGCCAGCCATGCGTTATCCGATCGCATACGGCCCGGCAAAGCCACCGGGATTGCCGAGTCCCTGGTAAACGAAAAGGCGGGCTTCCGAAGATGCCCGCCCGTCTTGCCGCGAAACGCCTGCGGACCTGTCCGTCAGGCTGGCACTTGCGTCCCCGCCGCCGCCGTCTCCTTCGAGAAAAGACTCCTGGAGGTGGCAACATGGCTGGCCAGCACCGGCCGCAAGACCATGATCGCCAGGAAGGCCGCGGTCAGGTCCATGGCCGCAACCGTGTAGAGCACCGTCGACCAGGTGCCGCTCGCCTCCATCATCAGGTTGCCGACCGGCACGAACAGTGCGCCGATGCCCTTGGCCGTATAGAGCACGCCGTAGATCTTGCCGATGTGCTTGGTGCCGAAGGCATCGCCGGCAAGTGCCGAGAACAGCGAGTAGACCTCGCCCCAGGCCAGGAACACCACGCCCGACAGGATCAGGAAAGCGTACGGGTTGCTGCCGAAGTAGCCGAGCGCGATGATGCCAAGGCCTTCCAGGGTGAAGGCGATGACCATGGTCTTCTCACGGCCGATGTTGTCCGAAATCCAGCCGAACAGCGGACGCGAGATGCCGTTCATGATCCGGTCGAGCATCAGCGCGAGCGGCAGTGCGGCCATCACGAAGAAGTGCAGGTCGACCTTGAACTCCTTCACGCCCAGGTCCTTGGCGATGACGCCAAGCTGGGCCACGGCCATCATGCCGCCGGTGACGACCAGGATGAACATCACAAACATCAGCCAGAACAGCCTGGTGGACATCGCTTCCTTGAGCGTGTAGTCGCGCGTGGCCTGGACCAGCTTCTGCGATGCCCTCACCTCGCTACCCTTTGGTGCGCGCAGGAACCACGCCGCGACAAAGGCGAGCCCGCCCTGCAGCAGGCCGAAGAACAGGAAGGTGTGCTGGAAGCCCTGCGACTCGATCATGGCCGCGATGGGCAGGATCGTCGCCGCGGAGCCGGCGCCGTAACCGCCCGCGGTCAGGCCCACCGCAAGGCCACGGCGGTCAGGGAACCACTTGAGCGCGTTGTTGATGCAGGTGGCGTAGATCGAGCCCACGCCAAGGCCGCCAACGGCTGCGCCGACGTAGAAGCCCATCAGGGTAGTGGCCTGGGAATTGATGCACCATGCCGCGCCGATGAAGACCGCGCCGAAGGCAACCATCATGCGCGGGCCGAACTTGTCGATGAAATAGCCTTCGATCGGCGCCAACCAGGTCTGCACAAGGACGAAAACGGTGAAGGCGATCTGGATGCTGGCGCGCGACCAGCCGTAGGTGCCCTGGATCTCAGGGACGAACAAGGTCCAGGCGTACTGGATATTGGCGGTGGCGATCATGCAGACCACACCGACAATCAATTGCAGCCAGCGTGTGCCTTCCGGGACCTGGCGCTTAGCGCCCAGCGCTGCCGATGGATTATTCATTTGCGCGCTCCTTGAATCTTTTGACCATTCAATTGCGGGGGTGCGGGCGGGTATGCGGACGCGCTTCGCCTCAGCATAAGGGTGGCTGCTGGCATTTCATGTCTCCTGTGTCATTGGCATTTATTTGCCTCTTATTCCGACGCCGACCTGAGGTCTCCGCCCTCACCCCTCTTCAAGTTCGGAGTGGCGATGGGATACACAGTATGTGATATATCAAGCAAGTCAAGAGAAAGGGATGGCAGGGTTTTCACTGAATTTATGACGGGGAAGGATCGGCACCGGATATTCACGCTGAATATGCATCTCCGCCCCCGGAGAAAGGCGTCGCCAGGCGCCACCCGATGCCCATGAAATCCTTTGCTGGAGCCGCTTCCAGGCGAATCGCCGCCGATAGATGAGCGTTCGTTTTGAATGAATGAGGAAAAGGACTTAAATTTAATCATTACGAATTTGTAATGCCCGGAAGTCCACCCACCGGTCAGTCAGCATGATTACAAAAATGTCATGATTACAGAAATGTCATGATTTTGACTGCGTCGAATGATGAGCGAAATAAATCCGATCGATTAATACCGTACAAACAGCATCCTCGCGTCCCCAAAAAAAATGCCCGCAGGCAAGTCTGGCGGGCGTAGGCATGATGCGTGACATCAGCCGCAGCATGTAGATGCAGTTATAGGCGATTATTCGAGCCAGATAAACAAATAACAATGCCTATTGCCGGGCAGCGACCAGAAACCCTCGAAAACCCTGACGGATTTACCGAAACACCCTGAACGCCATTTTGGCCGATTCAGAAGATGGCATTTTTGTCATGATGGGTTTCGATTTGCAGGCGACCAGAGGCACCGCTACCCGGGTCGGAAGGCAAGCCCTGTAGACAAGATCATCCAGGCTACCCCCGAGAGTAGACGAAACGGTAAGTCCTGTAGAACTCCTGGGAAGCCCGGCGATCAGGTTGCCCGTCCTTCGTTATAGATAGAATGGAAAGCATTTGGCCATCAAGTAGAGGTTTTGGTAAATTCTGTAGAAACTCTGGTAAGCTCCGGGCAAACCCGCACCCAAGTATTGCGACTTCATATGTCTCATGCGCCACTAGGCTACGATGCGCTTATCCGCAAGTTCGGCTTGCGCGTCCCGCCGCTGCGCTCGACGTCCGCTCTCGCCGACAAGACCGGGGTCCTCAGCACGCACACCGGACCGGACGGCACCACGCGCACCGTGTACCCAAGGAACCGCTACCGCGGCGCCGACACGACCGTGGACCACCTGACGTTCGCGCTGAAGAAGGAGCACCTGGACCTGACCGTGCTGGCGGCGCTGTTCGAGCATGCGCAAGCGGTGCAGGCTGTACGCGAGTGGCTGGCGGCCACCCCGACCTCCCGTTATGCGAGGCTGAGCGCGTTCTATGCCAAATGGCTGGCCGGGGCGCAATTCGACTACAAGCTGCCGGCCGGGGCGCCCAGGGTACTGGCGCTGGACGAGACCCACTACCTGACCGGCCCGGCAACGCCGGACCTGCAGTTCGGCATCCAGAACAACCACCTTGGCCCGGCCGCGTTTTGCCCCCTGGTGCGCCGCACCGAGAAGCTGGCGCAGTACATTGCCGCCGACCTCCCCGGCCGCGTGGCCGCGGCCATCAAGCGGCTCGAGCCAGAGTTGCTGGCGCGCGCGGTGGACTACCTCTACCTCGCGGAAACTCGATCGACCTACTCCATCGAGCACGAGATCCCCGATAACCAGCGGGTCGCCAAGTTCAGGCGACTGCTGGAGTACGCCGGCAATCCCGCCCCGCTTACCGAAGAGCAGCTGTGCGAGTGGCAGAACGAAATCATCTCGGGGCTGCGCGCTGAATTCTCCTACCGCGACAAGCAGAACTGGCTGTCCCGCGGCGGGCGCATGCGCAACATCGCGGACTATATTCCCCCGCCGCCCGAGCAGCTTGGCGCGATGATGGACGGGATTGCCGCGGTGGCGGGCCTAGTCGCTGCACAGGCGGCAAACCCGATCGTGGCCGCGGCGTGCGTATCGTTTGGCTTTGTCTTCGCCCACCCGTTCTACGACGGCAACGGCCGGCTCCATCGGTTCCTCATCCACCATTTGCTGCGCCAGGCCGGTGTCACGCCCGATGGCGTAGTGCTGCCGGTGTCCGCGCGGATGCTCAAGCAGATCGATACCTATGCCGCCCTGCTGAAGTCCTATTCCGCCCCGCGGACGGCCCTGCTCAACTACGCGCTGGATTCGGACAGCGACACGATCCTGATCAAGTCGCCACAGCCCGGCTGGCTTTACGCATCCTTTGATGCGACAGCGCTGTGCGAATTCGTCTTCGAATGCATTGAGCAGTGCGTCGAGCAAGACCTTGCGCAGGAGATCCAGTACCTGCGCGCTTACGATGCCAGCGTCACACGCCTGGAAAGCTGGCTCGACCTGCGCCAGTCACGCCTGTCGAACCTGATCGACCTGATCGTCCAGAACCACGGCGAGCTGTCCAGGCGCAAGCGCAAGCTGTTCGAAGACATCACGGACGACGAGCTCGCCCGCATTGAAGCCGTCGTGCGCGACGAATTCACGGAATACCTCGAGCTCCACGGCAGCCGCTGAAGCGGCGGCACCGCGTTGGCACTGCCCGGTGCGGTCACCGTGCGGCGGGTGCGGCGCTACTATGTATCGCTCTGTATCCCGGGCCGCTGCAGACATGAAAGATTGCACGGATGCCCGGAAGCGGTAACAGCCGGGATACGTGCGGACGGTGGAATGCGTCTATCGCCAACACCGGGAGTTCTCCGCCATGTCCATCCATCCGCCGCCCCGCCCCTGCCATCGTGCCTGCTACGGCACCGCGCACGCCAACGGGGGCCGCCCATGATCGACGCCTTCCTTGCCTTTGCCGCAGGCGTGCTGACCATTGCCTCGCCCTGTGTGCTGCCGGTGCTGCCCATGCTGCTCGCCGGCTCGGTGGGCGAATCCGGCCGGCTGCGCCCGCTGGCGATCGCGCTTGGCTTCGTCAGCGCCTTTTCCGCACTGGGCATTGTCTTCGGCGCGCTGTCCAGCGCCTTCAGCGAAGCCCCGGGCGTGGTGCGCAACGCGGCCATCCTGTTCCTGCTGGGCGCCGGCCTGGCGCGGCTCTGGCCGGCGGGCTTCGAGCGCCTGGCGGCCCCGTTCGCCGGCGTGGTCGACCGCCTGGCGGGCGCCGGCGGCCGGACCGGCACCGGCGTGGCCGGCGGCTTTGTGCTGGGCATGACGCTGGGCGCGGTATGGACCCCGTGCGCCGGGCCGGTGCTGGCGTCGATCCTCGCGCTGGTGGCCAAGGCGCAAGACCTGCATCGCGCCGCCGGGCTGCTGGCGCTGTTCGCGGCTGGCGCGGCCATCCCGATGCTGGGCATTGCCTATGGCGGCCAGTTCGCCACCACTCACGTGCGCCGCCTGGCCCGTCACACGCACCGGCTGCAGCAAGCCTTCGGTGTGCTGGTGGTGGCGACCGCCATCGCCATGTACTTCCAGTACGACACGCTTGCCGTCGCCTGGCTGACCTCCCTTTTCCCTGCCTCCCAACCTGGAGCCTGAACCATGCACCGCTTCCTTCGTACCCTGCTGGCCACTACCGCCATCGTTGCCGCCCAGTATGCAGCCGCCGCCCCTGCCGACTATGGCAAGGCGCCTGAATTCACCGGCATCGACAAGTGGCTCAACGCTGAACCGCTGACCGTTGCCGGGCTGCGCGGCAAGGTCGTGCTGGTCGATTTCTGGACCTACAGCTGCATCAACTGCATCAACACGCTGCCCCATGTGCGGCAGTGGTACGACAAATACCGCGACAAGGGCCTGGTTGTGGTCGGCGTCCACACCCCGGAGTTCCCCTTCGAGAAGTCCACCGCCAACGTGCAGGCAGCGCTCAAGCGCTTTGATATCCGCTACCCGGTCGCGCAGGACAACGCCTATGCCACCTGGAACGCCTGGCGCAACCAGTACTGGCCGGCGCTCTACCTGGTCGATGCCAACGGCACCGTGGTCTACAAGCACTTTGGCGAAGGGAATTACGCCGAGACCGAAGCGGCCATCCAGAAGGCGCTGGCCGGGCGCAAGTAAGGCTGGCATACCGCCGCCATCGAGCGCGGATGGCGAACGAGCCTGCCGCGCCCCGGGCCGTGCTCTCAGGCACGGCCCGGCCCTTGGAACCTGTCTCGGGTTCCAAGACACATCCGAGCCGGTTTCCCGGCACACCAGACGAAAATTCAGATTCCTCCACAATTTATTGTTAATGCGAATCATTACTATTACAATTCACGGAGTTCTATTACAGCACATTTCGCACATCACTACGTTGGCCTGACCATCACCATGCAAACCGCAACACGCTCAGTCACCTTGGCGGGGCCGGCCGGCCGCTGCCGGGTACGTCCGCTCGCTCTTCTTGTGGCCGCCATCGGCGCGGGCACTCCGCTGCTGTCCGAGGCGCAGGCAATGGCCGCCGCGTCCGCCGTCGCGCAAACCGGCACATCCGGTGCGAGCACAAAGCAGGACAGCCCACCTGCCAAGGCCGACGGTGGCGAGCTGAATGCGGTGGAGGTCAGGGTCGACCGGATCAAGAGCGACCTCGTCAGCCCGACGCGCCAGGTAACGGTGCTGGAACGCGAGGAAATCGAGGAACTGAAGGTGGGTTCCAACAATCTCGCGACCATGCTGAGCAAGCTGATCCCGGGCATGGCGGACTCCAGCCGCACCGTCACAGACTTCGGCCAGACGCTGCGCGGCCGCGGCACGCTGATCCTGGTGGATGGCATTCCGCTCAACACCAACCGGGATTCGGCGCGCAACCTCGCCACCATCGATCCCAGCAATATCGAGAAGATCGAGGTCATGCGTGGCAGCAGCGCAATCTACGGCGCCGGCGCCAACGGCGGCATCATCGCGATCACCACGCGGCCTGCGGGTGGCCCGCCCAGCGCGGATACCACCGTGACGCTGGGCACCCCGCTGACGCGGCTGAGCAAGGAGGGGCTCAGCGCCAATGTCCAGCAGCACTTCTCCGGCAGCCAGGGGCCGATCGACTACGCGTTCCACCTGGGCGCGCAGCATATCGGCAGCCCCTATGACGCCCACGGACACCGCATCGCGCCGGAGCCGAGCCAGGGTGACCTGTTCGATTCCAACGTTTACAACGTGAGCGGCAAGCTGGGCTGGCGCATCGACAGCCAGCAGCGCATCGAACTGAGCGTGAGCCAGTACCAGGCCAAGCAGAACACCAACTACGCCTCCGATCCCTCGGTGGCCAAGCTGCCGCCTGGCACCGCGGCCGCGCGCGCGATCAAGGGGTTGCAGCTCGAAAACCAGAACGAGCTGCGCAACACCGTCGTCAACCTGGGCTACCAGAACCTGGACCTGCTCGGCAGCACCGTGTCCACCCAGATCTACTACCGCGACTACTTCACCCGCTTCCCGCCGTTCGATGCGCGCGCGGTGGCCACGCGTGGCGGCAACGTGGACCAGGTCAGCCAGAACAGCGATGTATTTGGCGGGCGCCTGACCATCAGCACCCCGCTGGGCGCGGACAAGAAGACCAAGCTGCTGTGGGGCGCGGACTACAACCAGGAGCGCAGCGACATGCCGCTCGATGTGTTCGATCCGCGCACCTATGACCAGAGCGGCGGCCTGGTCTTCAACAAGACCGGTTCGCTGACCTACATGCCGCCGCTGGCCACCCGCAGCGGCGGCGTCTTCGGGCAGCTGCAGCACAAGTTCAACGAGCAATGGTCGATGGAGGGCGGCGTGCGCTACGAGCGCGCCAACGCCAGCTTCGACGACTTCGTGCCGCTGTCGCAATCGAAGGTCAGCAACCCGGTCGCGGTCAAGGGCGGCACGGTCAACTATGGCGCGTGGCTGTTCAATATCGGCGGTGCGTACGCGCCGGTGAAGAACCAGGAGTTCTATGCCTCGTTCGGCCAGGGCTTCCAGTTGCCCGATATCGGCCTGCAGATCCGCAATGCGCGCCCGGGCTTCGATATCAATTCGTCCAGCCTGGAGCCGGTCAAGACCAACAACTATGAAATCGGCTGGCGCGGCGCGTTCGGCAATACGATGGCGAGCCTGGCGCTGTTCTACACCACCTCGCAACTGGGCGACGTGCAGAGCTTCAACAACGGCCTGATACTGACCCGCACCAAGGAACGCATCGCGGGCGTGGAGGCTTCCGCCGACTACCTGAGCGACAGCGAGACCTGGGGCGCGGGCGGCACGTTTACCTGGATCAACGGCCGCGAGCAGCCGCAAGGCAGCAGCAGCTTCCAGAACATGACCGGCTACCGCATACCGCCGCTGAAGCTGACCGCCTACGTCCAGTACCGGCCGATCAGCACGTGGAGCAACCGCCTGCAGGTGACCTACTACGGCGGCCGCGACTACCGCCTCAACGACCAGAACAGCTTCGGGCGGCGCGAGGTCAGCAGCTACACCACCGTCGACCTGATCAGCCGCTACCAGGTCAGCAAGAAGGACACGATCACGGTGGGGATTGAGAACCTGTTCAACCGCTACTACTACCCGTTGTACAGCCAGCTGATGCGCAACAGCAACAACACCAGCCGCCTGCCGGCTGCGGGCATCACGCTGACCGCGATGTACCAGCACCGCTGGTAAAGCAGCCGCCGGACGGCGATGGCCTTGTCGGGACCATCCTCGGCCGGCATTTTTTTAAGCTCAGATGTAAATAATTATCATTTACAAAGCGATACAAATTGCCCAGGCACGGTGCCGGGCAACATCGAATGAGGGGTAAGCCATGGTTTGCAACAGCATCATCGAGAGTATCGGCGGGACACCCGTGGTCCATCTGCGCCGCCTGTTCGGGGACACCGGGGCCGAGGTCTTTGCCAAGCTGGAGCTATTCAATCCCGCCGGCAGCGTCAAGGACCGCCCTGCCCGCTACATCATCGAAAAGGGCCTCGTCGAAGGCACCATCGGCGCCAACGCCCACATCGTCGAAAGCTCGTCGGGCAACCTGGCGATCGCGCTGGCCATGGTATGCCGGCTGAAGGGACTGCGCTTCACCGCCGTGGTCGACCCGAAGATCTCGCAGACCAACCTGACGATCCTGCGCTGTTATGGCGCCGGGATTGAGCTGGTGACCGAGAAGGACAGCCAGGGCGGCTACCTGGAAACGCGTATCGCGCGCGTGCGGCAGATGCTGCGCGACCTGCCGGATGCGGTCTGGATCAACCAGTACGGCAATCCGCGCAACTGGGAAAGCCATTACCACGGCGAAGGCGAGGAAATCCTGCGCCAGCTCGACCGGCCGGTCGACGTGCTGGTGCTCGGCGTGAGTACCTCGGGCACGGTGCATGGCATCGCGCGCCGCCTGCGCGAGGCGTGGCCCGCGTTGAAGGTGGTGGGCGTGGACGCCGCCGGCTCGGTGCTGTTCGGCCACCCGCCGGCCAGCCGCGAGCTGCCGGGCATCGGCGCGAGCCGCGTGCCGGAGCTGCTGTGCCGCGAAGAAATCGACCAGGTCATCCATGTGGACGACCACGCGGCGGCCCTCGGCTGCCGGCGCCTGCTGGCGCAGGAAGGCATCTTTGCCGGCGGGTCGTCCGGCGCGGTGGTCGCCGCGATCGGCCGCCTGTTGCAGGACCTGCCACGCAGCGCACGCCCGCCCCGCATCCTCACCCTGTTTCCTGACCGCGGCGAACGCTATCTCGACACCGTCTACGACGACGCATGGCTGGAACGCGTCGCCGCCATCCATCGCGCGCGCACGGCTTCGGCTGCCGCGCAATCGTCCATCCCTGCACACGGAGTGACCGCATGAACGCCCCCATCCAGACCCCCGCTGCCGAGCTGCACTACCTCAGCCGCGCCGACCTGATCGCCCTTGGCGCCGACCATTCCGACGCCTTTGTTCAGGCTATTGCCGAAGGCCTGGCGCTGCATGCGCGCGACGAATGCGTGCAGCCGCTCAAGCCTTACCTGCGCTGGGCCGGCGCCGACCATATCGCCGACCGTATCATTGCGATGCCCTGCTACGTCGGCGGCGACAACCCGGTCGCCGGCATCAAGTGGATCGGCAGCCGCCAGCACAACCCGCAGCGCCATGGTCTGGAACGCGCCAGCGCCGTGATCGTGCTCAACGACGCCCAGACCAATTATCCGGTCGCCATCATGGAAGGCGGCCTGATCAGCGGCATGCGCACCGCGGCCATCACCGCGGTGGCGACGCGCCACCTGGCGCGCGCGAGCTTTACCGACGTGGCCTGTATCGGCTGCGGCCCGATCGCGCGCATGCAGCTGCAGACGCTGCTGGAGCAGTTCCCGGGCATCCGCTGCATCCACCTGTTCGATCTGTCGCGCGACGCAATGCAGGCGACGCGCAGCCAGCTGGGCGCGCGCTTCCCGGCGGTTGGCTGGGAGCTGTCGGCCAGCGCCGAGGCGGCGGTGCGTGCCGCCGACGTGACCGTCACCTGCACGGTTGCGGATGCGCCGTACCTGGAGCATGCCTGGCTCAAGCCCGGAGCCTTTGTCGCCAACGTCTCGATCATGGACGTGCACAAGGACGTCTATGAGAAGGTCGACAAGGTGGTGGTGGACGACTGGGACCAGTCCAACCGCGAGAAGAAGATCATCAACCAACTGGTGCTGGAAGGCCGCTTCAGCCGCGAGCAGCTGCATGCCGAGCTGGGCGAGATCGTGATCGGCGCGAAGCCGGGGCGCGAGCGCGACGACGAGATCATCCTGCTTAACCCGATGGGCATGGCGCTGGACGATATGGTGTGCGCGCGCCATTTCTACCAGCTTGCGCTGCAGCGCGGTGTCGGCGTGCGCCTGCCCCTGCTATGACGGTGCTGCCACACCACCCCGTACGCGAGCGGATGCTGGCGCAGGACCTGCTGGACGCATTATGGCAGGAGAACCTGTACGGCATGCGCGAGCACTGCCGGCTGGTAGCCGCTGACGACACGCCGCTGGCCGCGCTCGCCGTCGACCTGGGTACGGCCGGCACGCTGCTTTGGCTTGGCCGCCGCCTCGACGGCCCCCGGCCGCTGCAGCTTGGCGCCGGCGATGACAGGCCGCCCGTCGTCCTGCAACGCGACGGCAGCGCCATGCCGCTCGGCGCCGCCGCGGCGTTGGAAGCCTTGCAGTCGGCGGACTGGTGGCCCGGCCGCAGCGGGCGCCTGCAGACGCTGTTCGCGCTGGCCGAGGCGCAAGCCGCGCGCACGCTTGCGCACGAGCCGGCCATCCTGGATCGCCTTGCGGCGGCGCCGCGCTCGCTACTGTCGTGGGAGGCGGTTTGCTGCCTGCGCGACCGCCCTTTCCATCCGCTCGCTCGCGCCAAGGCCTGGGGCGATGCGGCCGGGCCGCACGCCGGCTTCGACGCGGAATCCGGCCAGCCCGTATGGCTGCACTGGATTGCCGTGCCGTTACACCGGCTCCGGACCGGTTCGGCGATGGAAGCGTCAGCGCAACCGCTGGCCCGCTCGCTGCTGCCGCCCGACGAACTCGACCGCCTGGTGGCACGCGCGGAAGCCGCCGGCGCGCAGCGCGGCTACCTGTGGATGCCGGTGCACCCGTGGCAATGGCAGCAGCAGGCCCACGCCGCCGCCAGCGGGCAAGCGCCATGCATCGACCTCGGTAGCGGCATCGGTGCGGCCTACCCGACCGCCTCACTGCGCTCGCTCGTCATGCATGGCCGGCCCGAGCTCCACCTCAAGCTGTCGCTGGGCGTGCAGGCACTGGGAGCCAGGCGCACCCTGCCCGCGCGCTACCTGCACAACGGTGCGCTCGCGCAACAATGCCTGGCGCAGCTGCGGGCGCGCGATCCCTGGCTCGGCCAGCACCTGCTGCTTTGCGACGAGCGCGACTGGTGGGCACTGCGCCAGCACGACTCGCTGATCGCTGAGCCGGGCGAGCTCGCCTGCGTGCTCAGGCGCTACCCCGGCGACCTGGCGGCTGGCACGTGGCTGTTGCCCATGGCGGCGTGCGCGGCGCTGACCGCCGGCAACGACCTGCCGGCGCTGCGCCGGCTGTCCTGCACCGATGCCGACGAGGCCTGGGCGGCATTCCGGTGCATCGCGGCCCTGCTGCTCGAAACCGGCCTGCGTTGCTTTGCCAACGGCGTCATGCCCGAGCTGCATGGGCAGAACGTCGTGCTGGTGGTCGGCGAGCCAGGCCCGCGGGCGCTGCTGCTGCGCGATCACGACACGCTGCGCATCTGCCCGTCCCTGCTCGCAGAGGCCGGCGCGGACGTGCCCGCGTACGCCGTGGACACCGCCACGCCGAATACGCTGATGCTCGATGCGCCGGCGCAACTGCTCGCGTACTTCCAAACGCTGGCGATCGAGGTCAACCTGTACGCCATCGCCGCCGCGATCGCCGTGGCCTTCGACAGCGACGAGCGCACGGGCTGGCGCATCCTGCGCGAGGAGATCGCCCGATTGCTGGCCGCCGGTACCGGCAACCGGACCGCAGAGATTGCGCGGACCGCGCTGCTGGATGCGCCGGAATGGCCATTCAAGCAATTGCTTGCGCCGCTGCTGGCGCGCGACACCGCCAGTACCGGCATGCCCAGCGCGCTCGGCAGCCTGCGCAATCCGCTGCGCGAGAGCGGAGTCCCGTCATGACGCCGGCGCCGCAAGCCGGCCCGTCGCGCGACATCGCCCTGCTGCTGGCCGGCCAGGCGGTGGTGACGACGGGCCTGATGACGCTGGTGCCGATCATGCCGCTCTACCTGCGCGACCTCGCCGGCCCCGCTGCCGCGCACTGGAGCAGCCTGGCGCTGGCCGCGCCGGGCGTCGGCGCGCTGCTGCTGGCGCCGTTCGCCGGCAGCTGGTGCGAACGATGGGGCTACCGCCGGCCCTTGCTGCTGTCGTTGTCGGCCTTCACCGCCAGCCTGCTGCTGATGGGGCTGTCCACGCACGTGGCCGGCTTCATGGCCGGCCGCCTGTTGCAGGGCGCGAGCGCCGTCGGCGTCTTGCTGACCATCTGCATCGGCCGCGTCAGCACGCCCGGCATGCGCGGCCGTGCCTTCGGCATGCAGGAATCGGCCGTGGCCACCGGCGCGTTGCTTGGCCCCGTGCTCGGCGGCGTGCTGCAGGACTGGTGGACGGTGCGGCCGATGCTGCTTGCAGTGGCCGCGGCCAATGCCGTGCTGACGCTGCTGCTCGCATGGCGGCTGCGCGAGCCGGCGCCACAGGCGTTGCCAGGCGCCGGCTCGTCGCGCGGATTCGCCGCCATGCTGGCGGACGCGTCGCTGCGCCGCTGGCTGCTGGCCGGCTGCCTGACGCAGGCCGGCGCGTTCGCGCTGGTGAACGTGTTCGCGCTCTACCTGCAGCAGCGCTACCCGTACGATGCCCTGCTCGGCAGCAAAACCGGCTTCCTGCACGCGCTGGGCTGGCTGGCCGCGATGCTCGCCAGCCCGCTGTGGGGCGCGCTCAGCGACCGCGGCACGACCGTCCGCGTATTCATGTTGGCCGCCGGCGGCTGCGCCGTCGCGCTCGCGTTGCTGCCGCTTGCCGATGCGCTCTGGCAGATCGGCGCGCTCCGGGTCGTGCAGGGCGCGCTGTTCGCCGCGCTCGCGCAATCCATGCTGTCCTATTGCTGCGCCCGCCTGCCCGCGAGTTTGCACGGCAGCGCCACCGGCATCGCCAAGAGCGCCATGACCGCCGGGCAACTGGTCGGGCCGCTGGCGGTGATGGCGTGGCTGCCACGCTCCGACCCGGCGGGCACGTTATGGCTGATCGCCGCCATGTTCGCGCTGGCCGCCGCACTCGTCGTCCCTGATCGCTCATCGTTGTTTGCCACCGTCCCTGATGCGAGGTAACTGCATGCTTTCCACTCTCCTGCCATCGACCACCGTGGCGCCGCAAGGGCGCCTGCGCGCCCATCGCCCGGACCGGGATGCCGCCGCGCCCGACGCCGTCGAGCGCCGCCTGATCGAGCAATTCTTCAACACCTACTGCCGCGAGACCGGCATCGTCGATCCCCGCCTTGACGCGCACCTTCCGGCCCCGGTGCCGGCTGCGCTGAGAAGTACCCTTGCGCGCTGGCGTGCCGAGGGGCTGGTACCGGCGGTGCTGGCACTGGCGGATCGCGACGGCCGCCACCGCTGGCTGGCTGCTGCGCTCTCCTACGTATCCCCGATCGGCTACCACCGGCTCGCGGATGCGGTGCTGTCCGACGGCAGCGCCTTCGCCCCGCTGCGCCGCGCCGAGAATCTGGCCGATGCCATCACCCAGGCGCTCGCGCATGCCTACCCACAGAGCGCCGCCACCGACTGGCCGGAGCGCTTTGCCACGCTGATGAAGAACGGCGTCCAGAAGGTGCGCCTGTACCACCGCGAAGCGCCCGCACGGCAAGCGCCCTCGCGCTTTATCGCTGCCGAGCAGGGGCTGCGCTTCGGGCACATATTCCACGCCACGTCGAAGGCGTCGGAAGGGTTCAGCCACGATGCGCTGCAACGCTATGCGCCGGAGCTCGGCGCCGCCTTCCAGCTGCACTACTTCGCCGTCGCCAGCGACCAGTTGGAGAGCAGCGCCATCGACGGCCAGCCGCTGCCTATCGACCCCGCGGCAATGGAGGCCGCCGCGGACCTGCTCAAGGAGGGCGACTACCGCCTGCTGCCCTGCCATCCCTGGCAAGCCACGCAGCTGCTCGCGCACAGCGAGATCCAGCCACTGCTGGCCAGCCGCGCGATGATTTCCCTCGGGCCGCTGGGAGAGCTGGCCTGGCCGACCTCGTCGGTACGCACGGTGTGGCTGCCGCAGCAGCAACGCTTCCTCAAGCTGGCGCTCGATATCCGCATCACCAACTTTGTCCGCAACAATCCGCCCGAGCACGTGCGGCGCGCGCTGGATGCCAGCCGCGCCATCGCCATGCTGCCCGAGGCGGCGCGTTCGTCCGCACACTTCACGGTGCTGGCCGAAACCGGCTACGCCGTGCTGGCCCTGCCCGACAACGCGCTGCGCGCGAGCACTGCGGTGATCTTCCGGCAAGGCATGAGCGGCCCGCATGGCGACGCCGCGCAAGTGCTCGCCACGGTGCTGGAGGAGCCCGCGCATGGCGCCGGCATCCTGGACGGCCTGCTGCGCGAAGCGCTGGGCCATCAACCCGGCGCGGCGGATATCCGCCGCTGGTGGGCGCGCTATCTCGATGTCACGCTGCTGCCGCTGGCGCGCCTGTTCGCCGAGCACGGCGTCAGCCTGGAGGCACACCTGCAGAACAGCATGGTCGCGTTCGCGGGCGGCTGGCCGGTGCACGGCTATGTCCGCGACATGGAAGGCGCCAGCATCAGCCGCGCCCGCTTTGCCTGGGCGGCGCAGTTCGATGCCGACAGTCCCGCCCTGTACACCGAGGAAGCCGCGCTGCATCGCTTTGCCTATTACGTGCTGGTCAACCATATCGGCCACTTCATCGCCTGCCTCGCGCGCACGGGCGGCTGCGACGAAGCCACGCTGTGGCAGGACACCGCAGCCGCGCTCGACGCAGGCGGCCCATCGCTGCGCCGGCTGCTGGCGTCGCTGCAGGGCCTGCCCACCCTTCCCGCCAAGGCCAACATGCTGAGCTGCTTCGGCCGCCACGGCGAAACGCCTGCGTGGGCAGGCGTCCCGAACTTCCTCGTATCCGCACCGCTAGCCTGAGCCCCCGATGAACACCACCGATTACCAACGACTGATCCAGAGCCCGCAATACCAGCAAGCCGTCCGCCGCGTGCTGCGCCAGCTGCTGGAAGCCCTGTTGTTCGAAGACTGCCTGCGCGACATGATTGTCAGCGACGCCGGCGTCGAACTGCCCGGCGTGACGGCTGACGGCCAGCCCGTCAGCTATCGCTGCGCCGCGCAGCGCACCGCCAGCTTCGGCCGCATCCGCATCCGTGGGCCGGTGCTCCGTTGCGAAGGCGAGAGCCAGGCTGAAGCCGACGACGTCGCGCAACTGCTGTCCGAGCTTGCCGGCCAGCTCGATGCCGACCCGGTGCGCCTGCAGCAGTTCGGGCTGGAGCTGCTGTCCACGCAGGTCAAGGACGCGCAGTCCCACCATGCCAACGGGCACGCCGGACAACCGTTGCGCGATGCCGGCTACGATGCCATCGAAGCGCGGCTGACGGGTGCCCATCCTTACCACCCGGGATATAAATCGCGCATGGGTTTCACGCTGGCGGACAACGGACGCTACGCGCCGGAATGCGCCGCGCCCCTGCAGCCCGTGCTGCTGGCAGCGCGCCGCTCGCATTGCCGCTGGAATCTCGGCAACGCCGAGGCATCGCCCGAGAGCCTGCTGCCACCGCCGGCGCGCGCCGCATTTGAGGCCGCTTTGCGCGAGCATGGTGCCAATCCCGCCGACTACCTGCCGCTGCCCGTCCACCCGTGGCAATGGGACGAGGTCATCGCGCCGGGCTACCACGGCGCGTTCGCGCGCGGCGAGCTGATCGCCGTCGGCGAGATGCCGGGCCGCTACCTGCCCCAGCAGTCGATCCGCACCCTCGCCAATGCCGATCAGGCCGATGCGTTGTCGCTGAAGCTGGCCATGAATCTCGTCAACACCTCCACTTCACGCGTGCTGGCGCCGCACACGGTATGCAATGCCGCCGTCTTGAGTGACTGGCTGGCGAGCCTGGTGGCGCGCACGGAATGGACCAAGCCGATGGCCGCGCCGGTGTTGCTGCGCGAAGTCGCCGGCGTCAGCCATGTGCCCGCCGCGCCGGTGCAGGGCCAGTACGGCGCGCTTTCCTGCATCTGGCGCGAAAGCATCCACCGCTATCTGGCACCCGGCGAGGCCGCCATTCCCATGACCGCGCTTACCCATATCGATGTCGACGGCCTGCCGCTGATCGAGCCGTGGGTCCGCCGTCATGGCGTGCGCGTCTGGCTGCAGCGGCTGGTGGAGCGTGCATGGCTGCCGGTGCTGCACCTGCTCTGGGAGCACGGCACCGCGCTCGAGTCGCACGCGCAGAACATGCTGCTGCTGCACGTCGACGGCCTGCCGCAGCGCGTGGCGCTCAAGGACTTTCACGACGGCGTGCGCTTCTCGCGCCAGTGGCTGTCCGGCGCCGCGCCGCAACTCACGCCGCCGCCGGCCGAGCATGCGCGCGTCAACCCGAACTCGTTTATTGAAACGGACGATGCCGATGAACTGCGGGACTTCACCTGCGACGCACTGTTCTTCGTCAACCTGGCCGAACTGGCCCCACTGCTTGCCGGCCACTACCAGCTCGAGGAAACAGCGTTCTGGTCCATCGTGGCAGGCGTGATCCGCAGCTACCAGCGCGCACACCCGCGCCTGGCTGAAAGCTTCCGGCGCTTCGACTGCTTCGCGCCCACCATGTCGATCGAACTGTTGGCCAGCCGCCGCTTCATGCCCGAGATCCGGCTGCGCACGCGGCAGGCGCCCAATCCGCTGGCGCTGGCGGAGGCGGAGGCGGCATGAGATCGCTGAAGGCGCGTTTGTCGGATCCGGGCGGCGGCCAGGTGCACGGCCTGTTCTGCTCGACGCCTGCGGCACTGACCGTCGAGCTGATCGCTGCCGCCGGCTATAACTTCGTGGTGATCGACCTGGAACACACGCTGATCGATGGCGCGCAGCTTGGCGCCATGCTGCTGGCGGCGCGCGCCAGCGGCATCGCGCCACTAGTGCGCGTGGCGGCCCCGCACCAGGTGGCGCCGGCGCTGGACGCCGGCGCCCAGGGCATCGTCTTCCCGCGCATCAGTGCTGTAGCGCAGGCAAGGCAGGCGGCCAGGCTCTGCCACTACGCACAGCATAAGCCTATGCCCGGCGAGCGGGGGCTGAACGCCACCTGGCATAGCGCGTTCGGCCGCGACGATCTTGCCGCCGCCACTGCCGCAGCGGGCGCCGATACGCTGGTCGTGGCGATGATCGAAGACAGCGCCGCGCTCGATGCGCTCGATGACATCGCCGCTGTACCCGGCATCGATGTGCTGCTCGAAGGCGCCGCGGATCTCTCGCAATCACTTGGCGTGCCATGGCAGACGCGTCATCCGCTGGTGTGGGACGCCGTGGCGCGCATTGCCGATGCGGCGCGCGCGCATGGCAAGCATTTCTGCGCGCTGCCGCGCACCCCGGAAGACGCCGCGCTCTGGCGCCAGCAAGGCACGCGCATGCTGCTGCTCGGCGACGACCGCGGCATCGCGCGCCGGGCCATGGCCGCACACCTGCAATCCCATTCCCAGTCATCAACATAAAGCCGCCCCTTCCCGCCACCACATGAACCCGCAAAACATCACCCGTTACCTGGATGAACTTGATCCCCGCAAGGGGCCTGCGTGCGCCTATCTCTATGACCTGGACCACCTGCGCACGCGCGCGGCTGGCCTCGCTGCCGCCTTGCCCGAGGACTGCGATCTCTACTACGCAATCAAGGCCAACAGCGATGCGCCAGTGCTGCGCGCGCTGCTGGGCGCAACGGCCGGCTTCGAAGTCGCGTCGCTGGGTGAAATCGAACGCGTGCGCGCCGTCGAAGCCGACGTGCCGGTCGTATTCGGGGGCCCGGGCAAGACCGATGCCGAGCTGGAGGGCGCGCTGCGCCTCGGCGTCAGGCTGATCCACGTCGAAAGCGCGCTGCAACTGCGCCGGCTGGACCGCATCGCGCAACGCATGGGCCGCCGCGCCGACGTGCTGCTGCGCGTGAATCCGGCCTACGGCCTGCCCGGCGCCACGCTGCAGATGGGCGGGCGTCCGACGCAGTTCGGCATCGACCAGGCGGAACTCCCCGCCGTGATCGCGTTGGCATGCGACCTGCCCGGCGTGCGCCTGGTCGGGCTGCACCTGCACGCGGGCTCCAACAGCCTGGACGCCGACCAGCATCTCGAACTGATTTCACGCCATATCGCGCTGGCGCAGCAATGCCGTGACGAACACGGACTGGCGCTGGAATGGCTGAATGTCGGCGGCGGCATCGGCATCGACTACACCGATCCCAATCGCACCTTTGACTGGCCGCGCTTCTGCGCCGGGCTGGCGCAACTGCTGCAGCAGCGGCGGCCCGGCTGCCGCATCGTGCTGGAATGCGGCCGTTTCATCAGCGCCGACTGCGGCTGCTACGTGGCTGAAGTCATCGACCTCAAGCACAATCACGGCAAGCACTTCGCCATCGTGCGCGGCGGTACGCACCATTTCCGGCTGCCGGTGTCGTGGCAGCACAATCATCCGTTTTTCGTCGCACCGAACGACGCGTGGCCTTACCCGTTTGCGCGCCCGGAGCTGACTGACGCAAGGCTCACGATCTGCGGCGAGCTTTGCACGCCGAAGGACGTCTTCGCGCAGGAGGTAACGGTGCCGCGCGTGCGCGTGGGCGACCGCATCGTCTTTATGCTGGCCGGGGCCTACGGCTGGCACATCTCGCACCACGACTTCCTCAGCCATCCGCATCCGGAAAGGGTGTTTTTCGGCGAGTAGCCGGCCCCGGACCTGTTCCGCGCGCCGGCGCGCGGCGCTGTTCCACTGTTCTTATCCTCCCATGCAAGGGAGCTGATACAAATTGTATGCAATTTTTGTATCACGGAGTGCTTATCCCTGCTATTCTTGCTCCCCGGTTGCGGCCTGGAACCTGATCCCGGCCATGCTCGCTGCAGGCGGTCTTCTCCGCCTGTCCGGCAGCGCGCAACGACAGGGCCGGGGGCTGCCCCTCCCCCGGCGCCAGAAGAACAAGACAGTCCGGAAACATATCCGGCCAGACAACAGGAGACATGAATGGCGCCCTTGCTGTTCAAGGTGGAAGACCGCCCCCCGCGGCTGACGACGTTTTTGCTTGCGCTCCAGCATCTGCTGGCCGCCCTGGGCGGCATCATTGCGGTGCCGCTGGTCATTGGCGGTGCCCTGAAACTGCCGCCGGACCAGGTCATTGCGCTGGTGAATGCCGCCCTGCTTGGCTCGGGCATCGTCACCATCATCCAGTGCAAGGGCATTGGCCCGGTGGGTATCCGCATGCCATGCGTGATGGGCACCAGTTTCGCCTTTGTCGGCGCGGCCATCAGCGTGGGCGTCGAACACGGCGTGGCCGGCATCCTGGGCTCGGCGCTGGCGGGCTCGCTGGTGATGATCCTGGGCAGCTTCTTCATGCCGGCGATCCGCAAGCTGTTTCCGCATACCGTCACCAGCGTGGTGGTCACCATGATCGGCCTGTCGCTGATTCCGGTGGCCATCGACTGGGCCGCAGGCGGCCAGGGCAGCAGCCGCTATGGCGCGCCCGGCAATCTGGCGATTGCCGTCGCGGTGCTGGCGCTGGTGGTGGCGGTGGTGCAGTGGGGCAAGGGCATGCTGTCGGCCTCGGCCATTGTCGTCGGCATTGCCGGCGGCTACCTGCTCTGCCTGGCACTGGGCCTGGTCGATTTCACCCAGTTTCACCAGGCACCCATCATCGCGGTGCCGCAGCCGCTGCACTTCGGCATGTCGTTCCCCATCTCGGGCATTGTCGCCATGTCGATCGCTTTCCTGGTGACCATTGTCGAGTCCACGGGCACGTTCATGGCACTGGGCGCGGCCACGCAGCGGCCGATTTCCGGCAAATGCCTGTCGCGCGGCATCCTGTGCGATGGCTTTGGCTCGGCCTTTGCGGCACTGGTGTCGAGCCCGCCGTTGTCGACCTTCGCGCAGAATGTCGGCGTGGTCTCGCTGACCGGCGTGGCCAGCCGCCATGTGGTCGCGCTGACCGGTGTCATGCTGCTGCTGGCGGGGCTGTTCCCGGTGCTGGGCGCGTTGGTGGTGACGATCCCGCAGCCGGTACTGGGTGGCGCCGGCCTGATGATGTTCGCGATGATCGTGTCGGGCGGGATCCAGATGCTCAGCACCGTCAAGTTCACGCAGCGCAATACCCTGATCGTGGCCGTGTCGATCGGCTGCGGCCTGGCGGTGACGTTCCGCCCGGAACTGCTGTCGAAGCTGCCGGCCTTTGTCCACGAAGTGTTTGGCTCCGGCATCACGGTGGGCTCGCTGTCGGCGGTGATCCTCAACTTGCTGCTGCCCGGCGGCAAGGACAAGCCGGCTGAAGACGCCGGCCACGGCACCGTCGGCGAGGCTGCCTGAGCGCCTGCCAGGGCCTGCGCACCACATCAAACGCCCTCGGCACCACTTCTGCAAGTATCCTCCGGTCGAACCATATGGGCTGGCGCCGGTCATATCCTGACGTTTTCACTTCAATGAGGAGAAGCAATGGATTGTCCGGTGTGCCCGCAAACGCAACTCGTGATGTCCGAACGCCAGGGCATCGAGATCGATTACTGCCCGAAATGCCGCGGTGTCTGGCTGGACCGGGGCGAACTCGACAAGATCCTCGAGCGCTCCGTGGCAGCCGCCCCGGTGCAGCAGGTGCCCATGCAGCAAATGCCGCAGCAAACTCCGCCCCCGCGACAGGAATACCAGCGCGGCCATGGCGACCGCGACCGGCACTATGAGCGCGAGCAGAAACACTATAAGAAGAAGAGCATCTGGCACGAGCTGTTCGACTGACTCTGGCTTGCCAGTGAGCAAGGGCGACGCAAGGTCGCCCTTTTTTGTTGCCGGCCGCTATTGCGCTGTCCCGCGCAAACCGGACCGGCACAACCGGGGCTTAGCGCGCTGCCCTCACGCCGCCTTGCGCCTGCGCCTAGAAGCTTCTGCGGCAGCATCGCGCAACTCTGGCGGCAAGGCACGCAGTTCCGCGGTGAAGAACGCACGCTCGGCCGGCCGCAGCGCAGGCAGCTGGGCGGCCAGCCGCTCCACTGCTGCGCACGCCATTGCGGTCGCGCCTTGCTCGTGGGTGAGATACCAGGCCGATTCGAGCAGCAGGTTGGCCAGCTGCAACGGCCCCAGCCTGATGTGGCCGGCGTCATGGTCTTCCAGGGCGAACGCAGCCACGGCCGACCAGCGCACGAAGCCCTTGGCCGGCGCGAACGGCGCGTGGAACGGCCGCAGGGCGTCGACAGCGTCCGCAACGGACAACGGGCGCTGGCGGCGGAACGCGGCCATGCTGTCGTTGGCCCTGGCTGGCCGGTCGGACGGCGGGGTATCGGGCCCGCAGCTGCCGCGTGCGATGCGCAGCAGGAAGATCGCGTTCCACGCCGTGCCGCCGCCTACGCCGAACCGGTCGCAGATCCACTCCGACAAGCCCAGCCAGCGCATCGCCTGCCGCTGCACCGCGCTGGCGGACAAGACCCGCGCGGCATCGACCAGGCCGTGCTGCCAGAACAGCCACAGGCACAGGCCGATATTGGCCGCGGCATGCTGCACGGCGTCGACGGAATCGGCCTCGTAGGCTGCCTGCAGCGCGCCGGCGAAGGTATCCAGCGCCAGCTGCGCGGCCTGCGCCGTGCAGGCATGCCCGGCGCGCATGGCATCGGCCTTGTGCAGCAGCGCTTCCAGGTTCAGCACTTCAAAACGCACGCGCGGGTTGTACCGCACCACCAGGCGCAGTTCCGGATCGGAGTGCAGTCCTTCCAGGCCGGCACGCGCGCCGTCGCTGTCGCCGCGGGTATACCGTTCCCAGGCCCGCACGATATGCGCCATGGCGCAGAACGCGGGCGTCGCCGCGCCTGCCTCGGCCGCCTGCACCAGGCGGTCGACACGCCTGAGCGCCGCCCGGCTCTGATCGAGGCGGCCGCAGCGGCGCCAGGCCAGGCTTTCCTTGAGCAGCGACAGGGCTTGCTGGAAACCGTCGCCGGCACTGCGGCCAGCCGCGCGGAAGGATTCGGCCACGGCTGAGCCATGCATGCCCGCGTGGCCGTCCTGGGCGCCGCGCATGGCCTGGGTCAGCTCGCGCCAGAAGGCCATGTCGCGCATCACGTAGCCAACGCCGTCCGGCTGGCCGGCCGGCGCCGCTTGCGGCGCCGTGGCAAAGGCAAGATGGCCGGCCAGCGCGGCCGGGCCCAGCGTGCGCCCGTCCGCCACAAAGCGCAGGCGCCGCGCGCTCGCTGCCGTGATCCAGAACGGCCCGCGGCTGCGGTGCGCGGGATTGGCCGCAGCGGGATCGCGCTGGCGGTCGGCGCCCCATCCAACCGCCACCTGCCAGCGCGCAAAGTCCGCAAACGCGCGCGACGCCAGCATGCGCAGGTTGGCCGCCGTCGGGAAGGCGCTGCGCACCACTGCCGCGGTGACTCCTCCCTCCCCGGTGCGATGCGCATGCCAGATGCGCGCCAGCAGCCAGACCGACTGGTAGCGCGCGGGTTGGCCGTCGACCCGGTACGGGGCCGACACGTCGATACGGATCGGGGCAGGCGTGGCTGGCATCAGGCAGTCTGGGAACGGGGAAATCGCGGGGAAAGCCAGGCGGCGCCCGTCATGTTACGCAAGTTACAGCCGGTGCGGTTGGCGTTATCCGGGCGCTCTCCTATGCTGCGCACCACGGTCCGGGCCCGGATTGCCATCCCCTCAACTCCTCTGCACAGCCATGAACAATCATCTTGCTCGTTTGCTGACACCGATGGCGATCGGCCTCGGCCTGCTTGCCGCCACCGTGCCCGCCCTGGCGGCACCGAAAGAAGTCCCGCTGGATGCCGCGGCGCTGTTCCGCCAGGCCGATGCCACCGGCACCATGGTGATCTACGACCTGCGGCGCGACCGCATGCTGACCTACAACAAGCCGCGTGCGTCCACGCAGTACTCGCCGGCGTCGACCTTCAAGATCCTGAACTCGATGATCGGCCTGGAGAGCGGCGCCGTGGCCGACGTCGACCATGACAAGCTGCCGTGGGACGGCAAGGTCTGGCTGGTCGGCGGCAAGGCCATCCTGCCCGAGGCCTGCAACGCTGACGTGCCGCTGCGCGTGGCCTTCCCCAACTCCTGCGTGCCGGCCTACCAGGCGCTGGCGCGGCGGGTTGGCAGCGCGGCCTACCAGCGCTACCTGACTGCGTCGCACTATGGCAATGCCAACAGTTCAGGCCAGGTCGACCGCTTCTGGCTGAACGGCACGCTGCAGATTTCCGCCTACCAGCAGATCGACTTCCTGAAGGGCGTGGTGCAGCGCACGCTGCCCTTCTCGCCAACCACCTTCAAGGCCGTGGACGACATTACGGTGATGGAGCGCACCGCCGCCTACACCCTGCACGCCAAGACCGGCTGGGCCGATTCGGCCAGGCCGGCGGTGGGCTGGCTGGTGGGCTGGGTTGAGCGTGGCGATGATGACTACCTGTTTGCGCTCAATCTCGACATGCTGCGGCCCGAGCACGCCAAGGCGCGCATGGAGATCGCACGCGCGGCGCTGCGGCAGGCGGGCGCGTTGCCGGATTGACGCTTCCGAAGGCGGCCGCCGGATGCGCGGCCGCCTGTAGCCACTACCCTAGACACTTCATTCAGGCATTTTCTCCCCCGTATTTCAGATCCGTCTGATTTACCTGCCAACCCCGGATCGATAGCTTGGCTGGTCGGCATTTCCCACCGCGTCGCCCGACGCAACCAATCCGTAATGGGATCCGCCGGCGCCTGTATGCAACGGGAAAGCAAGACCGTTCCCACAATCCGGAGGTGAAATCCAATGAGAAAATAGCCATGCCGGCAGCCCTGCTGTCGGCCATCGCGTTGCTGGCCGCCTGTGGCGGCGGCGGGGACAATGCGACGCCCACACCGGCGCCACAAACGCCACCGTCTGAAAATAGTCCGGCACCGGCACCCGGGCCAAAGCCGGATCCAGCACCGCAACCTGAACCCACTGGCGAGCTACGGCCGAGCCTGAGCGCACCGCAACCGGGCTCGACGGCAGCCGTCGGCAATGACAGCGAAGGTCTCTGGGTCGGCGTCATGAACGCCACGCTGGTCGACAACAGCGGGAAGTTCGTGCACGCGAGACTGACGGGCGTGCTGGGAGGCGCGTTCCAGTTCTCTGGTTCGACCTGGACACTGGGCCCCGGCACGCTGTACGAAACCGGCTTTGCCTACCCGGCCACCGGGGCCGGCACCATTACCCCGGGCCAGCGCTTTGACGGCAATTTCGTCGCCACGCCAGGCAACCCTACCAATGTGCTATCCGGTACCTACGATCCGTCCAGCGCGCTAGCCGTGGACCACGGCTGCCATCGCCGGCAACGTCACCGGTACCTATACCAGCGGCACCCGCATTTGCGACCTGCAGGGCACGGCAACGCTTGCCACCCCGGGATCGGCCAAGAACCTGTATGCGGTCAGGACCGTTGCCGAAAACTCCACGCAGCCGGGCAGCACCGGCTGCGCGCTGTCGACTGGCGTGCCGCACAAGGGCTTTGCCGCGCTCCGCCTGATGCCGGCCGACGGCAGCATCATCGTGAACAGCAGCACGCGCTATGCGCGCACGCTGGTGATGGCCGGCAGCACCGGGACCGGCGGGTATTTCACCATGCAGATGACCAAACAATAAGCCCGCTCCCGGGCAGCACCCCGGCGGTCCCCCTGCGCACGGACCGCCGCTTTCTTCCGCATCCGAGCCACGACAGTGGCTTCCCCATCACCTGGCGCCCAGGCGCCGCATCCGCCCTCCGGGTTTCCCCGCGGTTGAGTTCTGCGCTCTCATATCATTTAATTCAAGGTGAATTAATTAATAGCGGACGGAGACAAGATGACCGCATCCAAAGCGGGCCGTGGCGTGAATTCCGCCAGCCTGCGCCTGTACAACGAACGCGCGCTGCTGCTGGCGCTGCGCCGTGCCGGCGAGGCCTCCAAGGCTGATCTGGCGCGGATGGCGCAGCTGACCAATACGGCGGTGGGCAGCATCGTGCAGACCCTGTCCGAGGAAGGCCTGGTCGAGCAGTCCGGGCGCCGCACGGAAGGCCAGCGCGGCCAGCCCGCCAGCCTGATCCGGCTGCAGCCCAAGGGCGCCTTCGGCATTGGCGTACGGCTGGACCGCGGGAGCATCGAGGTGGTGATGGTGGACTTTGCCGGCCATATCCTGGCCAGCCGCGCCCACCAGCTGGTCCTGCCCCACCCTGACCAGGCGCTGGACATGGTGCGGCACGATATTGCCGAGCTGCGCGCCCTGCTCACCCCCGCCGAACAGAAGCGGCTGCTGGGCATCGGCGTGGCGCAGCCCTATAACCTGGGTGCCTGGCTGCGCGAGCTGGACGTACAGGGCGAGGCCTTCCAGGCAAGCTTCCGCGCCTGGGACCAGGCTGACTTCCCGGCAATGCTCAACGCCGCCACCGGCTTGCCGGTCTTCGGCGAGAACGACGGCACCGCCGCCGCGGTGGCCGAGCTGTTCTACGGGCGCCACCATGCCCAGCATTTCCTCTACGTCTTCCTTGGCCCCGCCATCGGCGGCGGCGTGGTGCTCAATGGCGACTGCGTGCGCGGTGTCTCCGGCAATGCCGGCGATATCGCGATGATGCCGGTGCCGCCCAGCACCCTGCCCTCCGCGCCGGGTGCCGCCGGCAACGGCAAGCGGCGCGACATCCTGATCTCGCGCGCGTCGCTCAACGCGTTGACCCGCCACCTGCGCCACCACGGCGTGGTGGTCAACGGCCATGCCGACCTTCAGCGCCAGGTCGAGCTGGGCCACCCCGCGGTCGAGGAATGGATTGCCGACTGCGTCGATGCGCTGGCGCCTGCGCTGCAGTCCGCCCTCGCCGTGCTCGACGTGCCGCTGGTGATCTTCGATGCCGATATCGACGGCGGCCTGGTCGCCACGCTGATCGCGCGCCTGCAGCAGGCGCTGGATGAAGGCGCCCCCGAAGCCCGCGCGCCCGCCACCGTGGTGCGCGGCTGCTTTGGCGCCAACGCCGGCGCGGTGGGTGCCGCGTCGCTGCCGATGTTCATGAACTTCTCGCCGCGCGCCGAGCTGCTACGGGGTGCGTCTGCCATCGTTCCGGAGGCCAGCCATGCCATTGTCTGAAGCACCGCGTACCTCGCCCATGCCAGCGCACCTGCATGGCGGCCATGCGGGCCCCGCCCCGCTGCTCGAGCTGCGCAATATCTCCAAGACCTTCCCCGGGGTGAAGGCGCTCAGCAACATGGAGCTGACCGTCTACGCCGGCGAAGTCCATGCCCTGATGGGCGAAAACGGCGCGGGCAAATCCACGCTGATGAAGATCCTGTCCGGCGCCTATATCGCCGACCCGGGCGGCGAGTGCCGCATCAGCGGCGAGCCGGTGGCCATCGACGGCCCGGCCACGGCGCGTGCCCACGGCGTGGCCGTGATCTACCAGGAGCTGAGCCTGGCGCCCAACCTGAGCGTGGCCGAGAACATCTACCTGGGCCGCCACCTGCACCACCGCGGCATGGTCGACGGCGCCGCCATGGCGCGCGCCTGCGAGGCCACGCTGGCCCGGCTGGGCGCGGACTTCACGCCGCAGACGCCGGTGCATACGCTGTCGATCGCGCAGCGCCAGCTGGTGGAGATTGCGCGCGCGGTGCATTTCGAGACCCGCATCCTGGTGATGGACGAGCCCACCACGCCGCTGTCCACCCGCGAGACCGACCGCCTGTTCGCGCTGATCCGTCAGCTGCGCGCCGAAGGCATGGCCATCATCTACATCAGCCACCGCATGGCGGAGATCGATGAGCTGGCCGACCGCGTCACCGTGCTGCGCGACGGCTGCTTTGTCGGCACGCTCACGCGTGAGGCGCTGACGCAGGCGGCGCTGGTCAAGATGATGGTCGGGCGCGACCTGTCCGGCTTCTACACCAAGACCCATGGCGAGGCCGCGCCGGGCGAGATCATGCTGTCGGTGCGCAATATGTCCGATGGCCGGCGCGTGCGCGGCTGCAGCTTCGACCTGCGCGCCGGCGAGGTGCTGGGCCTGGCCGGGCTGGTGGGCGCCGGGCGCACCGAGCTGGCGCGGCTGGTCTTCGGCGCCGATGCCCGCACCGATGGCGCCGTGTTCGTGGCCGGCACGCCGCTGGCCGTCACCGGCCCGCGCCAGTCAATCGATGCCGGCATTGCCTACCTGACCGAAGACCGCAAGCTGCAGGGCCTGTTCCTGGACCAGAGCGTGCACGAGAACATCAACCTGATCGTGGCCGCGCGCGATGCGCTGCGGGGCGGGCGCCTAAACCGCGCCAGCGCGCGCCAGCGCACCGCCGCGGCGATCCGCTCGCTCGGCATCCGCGTGGCGCACCCGCAGGTCAACGTGGGATCGCTGTCCGGCGGCAACCAGCAGAAGGTGATGCTGTCGCGCCTGCTGGAAACCCGGCCGCGCGTGCTGATCCTGGACGAGCCCACGCGCGGCGTGGATATCGGCGCCAAGGCCGAGATCTACCGGCTCATCAATGAGCTGGCGCGCTCCGGCGTGGCGGTGCTGATGATTTCCAGCGAACTGCCCGAGGTGGTCGGCCTGTGCGACCGCGTGCTGGTGATGCGCGAAGGCGAGCTGGCCGGCGAAGTGCCGGGCTGCGCCGATGCCGCCGCCATGCAGGAACAGATCATTGCGCTGGCAACCGGCGCCGGCGAGCAACAGCCCCCGGTCTTGCATTGAACCGCTGAATTCCCGTACAGGCCGGCAAAGAACGGCCGCACCGGGGCGGCATCCCGCCTCGCAGCATCAGGAGACACTTATGCGCAATCCCCTCTCATCCACGTCCCATGCGGCCCATGGCGTCACCGCCCAGGCTTCCACACCGCTGGCGCGCGCCACCGGGCGCGCCACCACGCAGGAACGCCTGCGCGCACTAGGCATGCTGCCGGTGCTTGTGCTGCTCTGCCTGGGCTTCACGCTGCTGACCGAGAACTTCGCCAGCCTGCAGAACCTGTCGATCATCGCCCAGCAGGCGTCGATCAACCTGGTGTTGGCCGCGGGCATGACCTTCGTGATCCTGACCGGCGGCATCGACCTGTCGGTGGGATCGATCCTGTCGGTGTCGGCGGTGGTGGCGATGCTGGTCTCGCTGATGCCGCAACTGGCGGCGCTGAGCGTGCCGGCAGCGCTGCTGTGCGGGCTGCTGTTCGGACTGGTCAATGGCGCGCTGATCGCCTTCATGAAGCTGCCGCCGTTCATCGTGACGCTGGGCAGCCTGACCGCGGTACGCGGGCTAGCGCGGCTGGTCGGCAACGACAGCACGGTCTACAACCCGGATATCTCGTTCGCCTTTATCGGCAACGGCGATCTGCTGGGTATCCCCTGGCTGGTGGTGATTGCCATTGCGGTGGTCGCGGTGTCGTGGCTGGTGCTGCGCCGCACGGTGCTGGGGCTGCAGATCTACGCGGTCGGCGGCAATGCCGAGGCGGCGCGCCTGTCGGGCATCAAGGTATGGGTGGTGCTGCTGTTCGTCTATGCGGTGTCGGGCCTGCTGTCGGGGCTGGGCGGCGTGATGTCGGCGTCGCGGCTTTATGCGGCCAACGGGCTGCAGCTGGGGCAGTCCTATGAGCTGGACGCGATCGCCGCGGTGATCCTGGGCGGCACCAGCTTTGTCGGCGGGGTCGGATCGATTGCCGGCACGCTGGTGGGCGCGCTGATCATTGCGGTGCTGTCCAACGGGCTGATCCTGCTGGGCGTGTCGGATATCTGGCAATACATCATCAAGGGCCTGGTGATCATCGGCGCGGTCGCGCTCGACCGCTATCGCCAGAAGGGCTCCGCCCGTACCTGACACGCTGCCGGACAGGAGAAACATTGTGATCCAACCCATCCTCAAAGCCCTGGCGGCCGGCGTGCTGGCCGCTCTGTGCGCTGCACCGGCCATGGCTCAGGCGCCCGCGCAAGACGCGCACGCTTCGGATGCCCAGGCCCCGCAACGTCCGCTCAGGAAGGTAGGCGTGACGCTGGGCTCGCTGGGCAATCCATATTTCGTCGCACTGGGCCGCGGTGCCGAGGCCGCGGCCCGGCAGGTCAACCCGAAGGTAAAGGTCACCGTGCTGTCGGCGGACTACGACCTGAACAAGCAGTTCATGCACATCGACAGCTTTATCGTCGCCGGCGTCGACCTGATCCTGATCAACGCCGCCGACGCCCGCGCCATCGAGCCGGCGGTACGCAAGGCGCGCAAGGCCGGGATCGTGGTGGTGGCGGTCGATGTGGCCGCCGCCGGCGCCGATGCCACCGTGCAGACCGACAACACCCAGGCCGGCGAACTCGCCTGCGGCTTTATCGCCGACCGGCTCAAGGGCCGCGGCAACGTCATCATCCAGAACGGCCCGCCGGTATCGGCAGTGTTGGATCGGGTCAAGGGCTGCAAGACTGTGCTGGCGCGCCATCCCGATATCCGCATCCTGTCCGACGACCAGGATGCCAAGGGCTCCCGCGAAGGCGGGCTGAACGTGATGCAGCTGTACCTGACGCGCTTTCCCAAGGTGGACGCGGTCTTCACCATCAACGACCCGCAGGCCGTGGGCGCGGACCTGGCCGCGCGCCAGCTTAACCGCCGCGGCATCGTGATTGCCTCGGTCGACGGCGCGCCTGACATCGAAGCGGCGCTCAAGGCCGACACCCTGGTGCAGGCCTCGGCCAGCCAGGACCCGTGGGCCATTGCCCGCACGGCGGTGCAGCTGGGCGTAGGCATGATGAATGGCCAGCGCCCGCCCAACCCGACCGTGCTGCTGCCGTCCACGCTGGTGACGCGCGCCAATGTCGGCCAGTACAAGGGCTGGGCCGCGCCGCGGTAAGCGGCATGGCCGGTCCCTCCACCCCTTCCACTATTTTCTGATCCATGATGGCTAGCCACCCTGCCGGCGCTCCGGCACCTGAACCTGCCCCGGAGTTCGATTTCGTATTGTTCGGCGCCACCGGCGACCTGGCGCGGCGCAAGCTGCTGCCGGCGCTGTTCGATGCCCACGCCGCCGGTTCGCTGCATCCGCGCGGACGCATCCTGGCCCTGGGCAGCCAGCCGCTGTCGCATGATGCCTACCTGGCGATGCTCGACGACGAAGTACTGCCCGCGCTGGCGGGCAACGCCGCGGCCGCAGCCTGGCAGGGTTTTCTCGACCGCATCCTGTACCTGCAGGTGGATGCCAACGCCAATGCCGGCTTCGATGCGCTGGCCGAGCTGGTCAATGCGCGCGCGGCGCCGGTGGTGGTGTTCTACCTGGCCACGGCCCCGCACCTGTTCGTCACCATCTGCGAGCAACTGGCGCGCGTGGGCCTGACCGGCCAGCGCAGCCGCATCGTGCTGGAAAAGCCGCTCGGGCACGACCTGGCCTCGTCCGAGGCCATCAATGCCGAAGTGGCTCGGCACTTTGCCGAGGACCAGATCTACCGGATCGACCACTACCTGGGCAAGGAGTCGGTGCAGAACCTGATGGCGGTGCGCTTTGGCAACGTACTGTTCGAGCCGCTGTGGCGGCGCGAATGGGTGCGGCAGGTGCAGATCACCATCGCCGAAGAACTGGGCGTGGAGCGCCGCGGCAACTTCTACGACGGCATCGGCGCGCTGCGCGACATGGTGCAGAACCACCTGCTGCAGCTGCTGTGCATGGTCGCGATGGAGCCGCCCACGAGCCTGTCGGAAGACGCCATCCGCGACGAGAAGCTCAAGATCTTGAAGGCGCTGCGGCCGATCCGGCCGGAAGACGTCGCCGAGAAGGTGGTGCGCGGGCAATACGCCCGTGGCGCCGCCGGCGGCGACCCCGTGCCCGGCTATGCCAGTGAGCCCGGGATCGCGCCCGACAGCCGCACCGAGACCTTCGTCGCCATCCGCGCCGAGATCGCCAACTGGCGCTGGGCCGGGGTGCCGTTCTACCTGCGCACCGGCAAGCGCATGCAGTCGCGCGTGGCGGAGATCGTGATCCATTTCCACGACGTGCCCTACCCGCTGTTCCCGCATCCGCTGGGGGTCATGTCCGGCAACCGGCTGGTGATCACGCTGCAGCCCGAGGAAAGCATCCGGCTGTATTTCCTGACCAAGCAGCCGGGCGACACGCAGGCACTGATTCCCGCGTCCCTCGACCTGCAACTGAACACTGCCGCCCCACGTGTGCGGCGCGTGGGCGCGTACGAGCGCCTGCTGCTCGACGTGATCCGCGGCCGGCTGGGCCTGTTCGTGCGGCGCGATGAGCAGGTGCAGGCATGGCGCTGGGTCGCGCCCATCCTGAAGACGTGGGAGAACTCGCCCACGCCACCCAAGCCTTACACCGCCGGCACCTGGGGCCCGGCGGCCTCCAGTGCCCTGCTGTCGCGAGACAGCATGGCCTGGCATGAAGAGATGTAGCCCACGTATTGCGGAGTATCCAAGATGACCACTTCCCTACCCGCCTGGCAAGCCCTGCGCGCGCACGCCGACACCCTGCGCGGCACCCATATGCGCGACTGGTTCGACGGCCCGCGCGGCCCGCTGCGCGCCGAGCGCTTCACCGCCGAAGCCTGCGGCCTGACGCTGGACTACGCCAAGAACCGCATCACCGACGAAACGCTGGCGTTGCTGTTCACCCTGGCTGGCCAGGCGCGCGTGGCCGAGCGGCGCGACGCCATGTTCGGCGGCGAACCGGTCAACACCACCGAGCACCGCGCCGCACTGCATATCGCGCTGCGCGCCTATCCGGAGGATGGCTATCGCGCGCTCGGCGTACCCGTGGGCGCAGACGTCGCCACGGTGCTGGCGCAGATCGAGCGCTTTGCCAATGCAGTGCGCAGTGGCGCCTGGACCGGGTTCGATGGCCGAGCGATCACCGACGTCGTCAATATCGGCATCGGCGGTTCGGACCTGGGCCCGCGCATGGTCTGCCGCGCGCTGGGCGATGCACAAACCACCGGCCCGCGCATGCACTTTGTCGCCAATGTCGACGGCAGCGATCTGGCACGCACGCTGTCCGGGCTGGATGCCGCCACCACGCTGGTGATCGTCTGCTCCAAGACCTTCACCACGCTGGAAACCATGGCCAACGCCTGCACCGCGCGCGACTGGTTCCTGCAGCAAGGCGTGACCCGTGCCGGGCTGGCGCGGCATTTCGTGGCGGTGTCGACCAACCGCGATGCGGTGGCCGAATTCGGCATCGACCCGGCCAATATGTTCCCGTTCTGGGACTGGGTGGGCGGACGCTTCTCGCTGTGGTCGGCGGTAGGCTTGTCGATCGCCGTCGCCATTGGCTTCGAGCGCTTCCGGCAATTGCTGGACGGCGCGCGCGCGATGGACCTGCATTTCGCCAGCGCATCGCCCGAGCGCAACCTGCCGATGATCCTGGGCCTGCTCGATGTCTGGTACCGCAGCTTCCTCGGTGCCGGCAGCCGCTGCGTGGCGCCCTACTGCGAGCCGCTGGAACTGCTGCCGGCCTTCCTGCAGCAACTGGAAATGGAAAGCAACGGCAAATCCGTGCGGCTCGACGGCGGCGCGCTCGATGCGGGCTCGGCTGCGGTGGTGTGGGGCACGACCGGCACCAACGGCCAGCACGCCTACTTCCAGATGATGCATCAGGGTTCCCAACTGGTTCCGGTAGACTTCATCGCCACGCTGGAAACCGTGAGCGACTTGCCCGGCCACCATACCAAGCTGCTGGCCAACTGCTTTGCACAGGGCGAAGCGCTGCTGCGCGGGCGCACCGCCGACGAAGTGCGCGCCGAGGGCGTGCGCGACGAAGCGCTGGTGCCGCACCTGGTATTCGAGGGCAACCGGCCCAGCAACACGCTGCTGCTGCAGCGGCTGGACCCGTACCACCTGGGCGCGCTGCTGGCGCTGTCGGAACACCGCACCTTCGTGCAGGGTGCGCTGTGGCAGATCAATTCGTTTGACCAGTGGGGCGTGGAACTCGGCAAGAAGCTGGCCGCGCCGATCCAGCGCGAACTGGAAGGCACCGCCGGAGCCGCCGCGCATGATGCCTCGACCGCCGCACTGATCCGCCGCGCCCAGGCAGTGCGGGAAACGGCCGCAAGCTAACCCGCGGCAGACAACACAGGAGACTCCGATGTCCACGCCCCTTCCCCGCTATGTCGTGTTCGGCGAAGCCCTGACCGACATGGTCCGCCAGGCCGACGGCAGCTGGCTGGGTCTGCCCGGCGGCTCATGCTGGAACGTGGCGCGCGTTGGCGCCCGGCTGGGCATTGCGACCGCCTTTGCGGGCGCCGTCAGCCAGGACCTGTTCGGCGATGACCTGGCCCAGGCCAGTGCTGACGCCGGCCTGGACGGCCGCTTCCTGCAGCGGGTGGCGCGCTCGCCGTTCCTGGCCTTTGTCGCGTCACGCCATCCGCCGCAGTACTTCTTTGTCGGGGACGACAGCGCGGACCTGCATTTCGACCCGGCCCGCTTGCCAGAGGGCTGGCGCCAGGCGGCAGAGGTGATCCACTTCGGCTCCATCAGCCTGGTGCGCCAGCCGCTGGCGGCACGGCTGTGTGAAGAAGCCACGCTGGCCGCAACGGCGGGCAAGCGCATTGCCTTCGACCCCAACTTCCGGGACCTGATGCGCGCACCGGGCTACGCCAACGTCCTCGCACACATGCTGCGACTGGCCAGCTACGTCAAGATCTCCGACGAAGACCTAGCCGGGCTCTTTCCCGCGCTCGATACCGACGCGGCACTGGCACAGGTACGCGCCATGGCGCCCGATGCAACCGTCATGCTGACGCGCGGCGCGCATGGCATGACGTTGCTCAAGGGCAGTATTGTCGTCGAGCAGCCCGCGCTCGCAGTTGATGTGGCCGATACCGTCGGCTGTGGCGATGCGGCGATGGGCGGCTGGATGGCCGGCGTGCTGTCCGGCGCGGCGGGCGACCTTGCCGCACAGGCGCGGCTGGCTGCCGCCGCGGCGGCCATTGCTGCGACCCGGGCCGGCGCGTATCCGCCGCGACGCGAGGAAGTGGAAGAATTACTGGCTGCCTGAAGGGCCGGCGACAGGAGCCGCAAGCGATCAGCAATGGGAAAGCCGGTGCCAGCAAGGAAAGCCCTTTGGGAAAGCTCTGAATATGCGCCAGATTTCCAGAAAATAACCTCCTCGTTACATTGTCGGTGGCAAAGTGATGTGCTAGCCAGACGAGCCTTGGCCACAGGCAAACGTTGTTCGAGCGTCCTATGGGCGTACGAAACTATGCAAGCGGTCGGGCTCGCCATACTTATCACACTGTGATAGCATACCTATACGCGACCGTAGCCTCGACACACTATTGGACCTGGATGGGCTCCGCTTCGTCATAGATGACGAAAGCTTGCATTGGGTGAAAATCGTGGTGCGCACCTGCCCTATCTCGCAGGAACGCCCTCACGGACTGAGGTATTCGCTGACACTGCATGACAGGATTGGCTGCCGTTTGCTTGGTTTTGACAATGCGCACGGCATCAATGAGGGATCCGGGCCAGGAGTGCGGACGCGCATTGAGTACGGCCACCAGCACATTGCGGCGGGCGTTCGATTCTACGACTACCAGGATGCTTCCACGTTGCTGGAAGATTTCTGGACAGAGGTCGACAAGATCCTGCAGCAAAAGGAGTGAATGATGAGCGGCAACCTCAAGATTGGCATCGCCTCACTGGAAGACTTCAAGGCCCGCACCATGGCGATCGCCCGCGGCAAACTCAAGCCCGGAAAGGATGAGCCCAAGGTCTGGTTTCAATCGCTGGACGTGCTGGCAAAGGTCCTGTCCCCCGCCAATCGCCAATTGCTTGCGCTGATCGCGGAAACGAATCCTGAATCGCTCGAAGAGCTATCGCAGAAGACCGGACGCGCCGTGTCGAACCTGTCGCGGACCCTCCGCACGATGGAGGGCTACGGCTTGATTCACTTTGAACAAGGGCCACGCCGCAGGCTTGCTCCGCGCGTTGACTACAGCGGCGTGGAGCTTGAGCTTGCTTTTCACTAGCGTCCGCTGACATGGTTGGCAGCATGGCCGGCGCGCTTGCCACTACGGCAGGAACGCCGGCGACAGCAGCCGCAGCCCGATCGTAAAGAAGCGCGCGCCGGTACCGCCGCCGAACACGTTGCCGTAGGTGGTATCGACCTGCACGCGGTCCTGCACCACCCAGAAACGGAATCCCGCCTGGAATAACGGCTTGCCGCGGTTCTCGCCGAAGGTTTCGGCAACCAGGAACACGCGCGGGTGCAGTGCCGTCTCCGTGCCGACACCCCATGTCATGCGCGTCTGGTTGTTCTCGGTGTCGCGGTTGGCGCCGACGTTCAGGTGCGCGACGAAGCGGTCGTCGGCAAACGAGACCGACACCGGCACATTGAGATACAGGTTGCCGAACAGCTTGCGTTGCTCGGCATTGGGATGATGAATAAGGCCAACGGACAGCGCAATGCCATAACCGTTGGTCTCCAGCGGCTTCAGCAGCGTCTTGGCCTGGAACTGCACATTGGTGGCATCTAGCCCGCCATCGATCCGCTGCAGCGATCCGCCCAGCGTCAGTTCCAGGTTGCCGGAGGGATTGCACCCCGGCAGCGCCCAGAGTTCATTGCCGCCGGACTGGAACTGCATCCACGATTCCAGCTGGCAGGACTTGGGATCGACAATGCGGGCATCGTCGGTGATCAGCGGCCGGGCCGCGAGCGCTGGCCGGCAGGCCGCGGCCACGATGGCCACTGTGGCCAGACGCACGAAGAACTGGTGCCACACCATGGCAACCCTCCTGACAAATACCGCCACATGGCCGCGAACGTTACGCGCAGGCCATGACAAGACATTGAAGGACAGGAAGGGAGGAACGGCACCGGCGGGCGCAGGCTTGCACCTGGCCAACGGGGGACACTGCGGGGCGCGATGGCGGCACCGCAGCGAAAGACGACTGCAGTGGCTCAGCGCACCCCGGCGGCCCGGGAAACTTCCCTTCCGCGAGAATGACTGGGACAACTGTCCACGGATAACTCCGCTGATAAGAACGGGGCGCAGTGTAATGGCAGGCCAGCGGCGCGGTCAACCCGAGCCATGCGCCACGCGCATGCATTCATGCGGAGATATCGCTACCGTCTGCGCCCCGCCTTCTCCTAACATCGGCTGCACCATCTGCCAGGCCGGCTGACACCGGCCCTCGCCCCCGGCAGCTGCCACAGAGGAGGAAGCCATGCAAAACAGTGCTGCGCCCACGAGCGCACCCTACACACCAGCAGCGCCAGCGGCGCCCGCCATCCAGCCCAGCCAGCGCCGCCGCGCCATCATCGCCACGGTGATCGGCAATGGCCTGGAATGGTTCGATTTCACCGTCTACAGCTTCTTCGCGGTCATCATCGCGAAGCTGTTCTTTCCCACCGGCGACGACCTCAGTTCGCTGCTGCTGGCCGTGGCCACCTTCGGCGTGGGCTTCTTCATGCGCCCGGTGGGCGGCATCGTGCTGGGCATCTACGCCGACCGCGTGGGCCGCAAGGCAGCACTGTCGCTGACCATCCTGCTGATGGCGCTGGGCACCACGCTGATCGGCATTGCGCCGACCTATGACCAGGTCGGCATCTTGGCCCCGCTGCTGATCGTGATCGCGCGCCTGATGCAGGGCTTCTCCGCCGGCGGCGAGATGGGCGGCGCCACCGCCTTCCTGACCGAGTACGCCCCGGCGCGCCAGCGTGCCTACTACTCTAGCTGGATCCAGGCCAGCATCGGCGTGGCCGTGCTGCTGGGCGCGGCGGTGGGCACCTTCGTCACCAGTTCGCTGAGCACCGAGGCGCTCAACAGCTGGGGCTGGCGCCTGCCGTTCCTGCTGGGCATCGTGATCGGCCCGGTGGGCTACTACATCCGCCACCACCTCGATGAAACCCCGACCTTCCGCGACAACGCCGAGCGCGCCGATTCACCGCTGAAGGAAATCGTGCAGGCCTACCCGCGCGAGACCCTGGCCAGCTTCTCGATGGTGATCCTGTGGACGGTGTGCACCTATGTGCTGCTGTTCTACATGCCGACCTACGCGGTCAAGGTGCTGAAGGTGCCGCAGGCCGACGGCTTTATCGCCGGCATGGCTGGCGGCAGCGCCATCATGGTGTTCGCGCCGCTGGTTGGCCTGCTGGCAGACCGTATCGGCCGGCGCGTGCTGCTGAGCGGCTCGGCGCTGCTGATCCTGGTGCTGGCGTGGCCGATGTTCACCTTCATCAACCATGTACCCGGACTGTCGTCGCTGCTGGTGTTCCAGCTGGTGTTCGGCGTGCTGATCGCCACCTACACCGGCCCGATCCTGGCGGCCTTCTCCGAGCTGTTCCCGGCGCGCGTGCTGTCGACCGGCCTGTCGGTCGCCTACAACTTCGCGGTGACGATCTTCGGCGGCTTTGCCTCGTTCATCATCACCTGGCTGATCGCCACCACCGGCAGCAGCATGGCCCCGGCCATCTACGTGATGATCGCCGCCGCCATCAGCCTGGTCGGCACCCGTTTCGTGCGCGAACCTTCCTACCTGCAACAACGCTGATATGTCCCAGAGTCCCCAGATCCTTTTCCACGGCGGCGATGTGCTCGAACCCGGCACGGGCGAGCTGCTGCGCGGCCACGACGTGCTGGTTGAAGGCGAGCGCATTGCCGCGGTCGGCCCGGCCATCGATGCCCCCAGCGCACAGCGCATCGACGCGCGCGGCAAGACCGTGATGCCCGGCCTGATCGACTGCCACGTGCACGTGCTGGCCTCGCTGGCCAACCTCGGCCTGAACGCGGTGCAGCCCAACGTGCTGGTGGCTATCCGCGCGCTGCCGATCATGCAGCGCATGCTGGAGCGCGGCTTCACCACCGTGCGCGATGCCGGCGGCGCCGACTGGGGCCTGTCGCAGGCGGTTGCCACCGGGCTGGTGCCGGGGCCGCGCATCTTTGCGTCGGGCAAGGCGCTGTCGCAGACCGGCGGCCATGGTGATTTCCGTCCGCGCTCAGATGTGCTCGAGCCCTGTTCGTGCGCCTTCCGCGCCGGTGCCATCGCGCGCGTGGTGGATGGCGTCGATGCCGTGCGCCTGGCCGTGCGCGAAGAAATCCAGAAAGGGGCCAGCCAGATCAAGATCATGGCCTCGGGCGGCGTGGCCTCGCCCACCGACCCGATCGGCAACACCCAGTACAGCGAAGACGAGATCCGCGCGATCGTGGCCGAAGCCGAAGCCGCACAGACCTATGTGATGGCCCACGCCTACACCGGCCGCGCCATCACGCGCGCGGTGCGCTGCGGCGTGCGCACCATCGAGCACGGCAACCTGGTCGACCGCGCTGCCGCCGACGAGATGCGCAAGCACGGCGCCTTCGCGGTGCCGACGCTGGTCACCTACGACGCGCTTGCGCGCGACGGCGCCCGCCTGGGCCTGCCGGCCGATTCGGTAGCCAAGATCGAGACCGTGCGCCAGGCCGGCCGCGACTCGCTGCGCATCTATGCCGATGCCGGCGTGCCGATGGGCTATGGCTCGGACTTGCTGGGCGAGATGCACGACCACCAAGCCGAAGAGTTCCGCATCCGCGCCGAGCTGCTCGGCAATCTGGAAGCGATCCGCTCGGCCACCTCGATCGCCGCCGCCATCCTGCAGCGCGAAGGCGAGCTTGGCACCGTGCGCGCCGGCGCGCTGGCCGACCTGCTGCTGGTCGACGGCAACCCGCTGGCCGATATCGGCCTGATCGCCGGCCAGGGCGAGCGCCTGAGCGTGGTGATGCAGGCCGGCCGCATCCACCGCCGCGAAGGCTGACCCGGGCGGCGCGCCCCTCCCGCTGGCCTGCAACGGCGGTCTATCATGGGGGCCTCTCTGACCGGAAGCCCCCATGCGCATTTCCCCGCTCCCGCCCCTGCCCAACCTGGTCGCGTTTGAAGCCGCGATGCGCCACGGCAGCTTCACCCGCGCCGCGGCCGAACTGCACCTGACCCAAAGTGCGATCAGCCGCCAGGTGGCCCAGCTGGAACGCTTTCTCGGGCGCAAGCTCTTTATCCGCGAACCGCGCGCGCTGCGCCTGACCGTCAGCGGCCAGCGCTATGCCGAGGTGGTGCAGCGCCTGCTGGTGGGCTGCGCCGAAGCAACCGAAGACGTGATGAAGGTGCGCAGCCATACCGCCTTGACAGTGGCGTGCTCCAGCGGCGTTGCGGTGCTGTGGCTGACGCCGCGGCTGGCCTCGTTCCGCGAGGCGCACCCCGAGATCCAGCTGCGCCTGACCGTCAACGACAGCCTGGCGTCACTGTCGCCGGCGGAGTTCGATATCGGCATGTACTACCTGCGCGAGGGTCCTCCGCCCGGACTGGCGGCGCGACGGCTGTATGGCGAGGAAGTGTTCCCGGTGTGTGCGCCGGGCTACCTGAACGGCCGCACGCTGGCCCCGGCCGCGCTGGCCAATGAAACCCTGCTGATGCTCGACGACGGCCAGCGCCAGTGGATGTCCTGGCAGACCTGGCTAGCCAGCCAGGGCCTGCCCGATGCCACGCTGCGCAACGTGCTGACCTCCAACCAGTACCCGATCCTGCTGCAGCTGGCCATGGAAGGCCAGGGCATCGTGCTGGGTTGGCGCCATATGATCGACGCCTGCCTGCGCGAAGGCCTGCTGGTGCGCGCCAGCGACGCCAGCGCCAGCCTGGGCGGCGGCTACTACGCGGTGTGGCCGCGCGACCGGATGGAACCGGCCGCGGCACGCGCGTTCCGCAGCTGGCTGGTGCGGCAGGCGACGCCTGCACCAGCCTGAGCCCTCACGATCCCGCCTTGTAGTTCGTATCCTTGACGATCTTGACCCACCGCGCCGCATCCTCGGCAATGGTCGCGGCGAACTGCTCCGGCGTGCCACCCACCACCTCATAGTCGATCGCTGCCAGGCGCTGCTTGATCTCGGGCTGCGCCAGGATGCGGTTCACTTCCTGGTTCAGCCGCGTGACAATCTCCTTGGGCGTGCCGGCCGGCGCCAACAGGCCCGCCCAGGAATTGAAGGCCATGCCGTCATAGCCGGCCTCATGCATGGTCGGCACATCCGGCAGCGCGGGCGAGCGCTTGGACGCGAACACCGCCAGCGGGCGCAGCTTGCCGGCCTTGATCATCGCCATGCCGTTGAACGGGTCGATGGTCATGTCGACCTCCCCCGCCACCACCGCCTGCATCTGCGGCCCGGTGCCGCGGTAAGACACGCTGACAACGTCCGGCGTGCCCGCCGCGGACTTGAAGGTGGCGCCGATCAGCTCGATCATGCTGCTGCCGGCCGACAGGCTCAGCGGCTTGGTCTTCGACTTGGCCAGCGCCACAAACTCCTGCACGGTCTTGGCCGGCACCGACGGGTGGACCACCATCACGAAGCCGATATTGCTGATCTGCGAGATCGGCGCAAAGCTCTTCAGCGGCTCATAGCCCGCCTTGTACAGCACCGGGCTGAGGGTCTGCGCGCCAGCGCTGTTCAGCAGCAGCGTGTAGCCGTCCGGCGCCGCACGCGCCACGATGTCCGTGCCGATGATACCGTTGGCGCCGGGGCGGTTTTCCACCACCACCGACTGCTTGAGCGCTTCGCCCAGCTTCTGCGAAATCAGCCGCGCCACCACATCGGTGGCGCCGCCTGGCGCAAACGGCACCACCATACGGATCGGCTTGCTGGGATAGGTGTCACTCCAGGCCAGCGCGGGCATCGCGCCCAGCACGGCGGCGCACAGCATCAGGCGGCGGCGCGAGTTCGGTCTCATCGGGTTGTCTCCTGGACGGCGGTTGTCGGAAGCCGTTGCCGGCAAGGCCAGCCTAGGGCCGGGACCTGCCATTATTCATAGTTATGAATTGGATTTTACGCATATAAATTATCCCGTCAACCAAGGGTATGTGCGGACAGGCGCTGACCGGCGAGTGCTGCGTGGACGGACGCGCGCCCCGATGGCAAGCCCTTATGCCTCGCTCTATTTGCGAAACGGGGTAGCGGCTTCGATACGGGTGAGGTCTGCCCCGACTTCGGGCTCCGGGATACTGACCGCAACCTGGACGCGCCCGGTCCGGTAGATGCCGATCGCCGCGACCACTGCCGGAATCGCCAGCAGGAGGTAGAGCGCCGCATTGCTCCATCCCGCCGATAGCAGCAATGCGCCGCCGAGCGAGCCTGCGATGGCCCCTACCCGGCCAATACCGAGTGCCAAGGCCACGCCAGTCGCGCGGCTCGACGTCGGATAGAACGCCGACGCCAGCACATTGGCGCAGACCTGCGATCCGCTCACGCAGAAGCCGGTGACGAAGATCGCGGCCGCCACTGCCGTGGGCGCGCTCACCGAAGCCAGGCATGCCACGGCGATGGCACCCAGCGTGTAGGCGCCGGCCACCACGGCATAGGGATTGAACCTGTCGAGCAGCACGCCCAGTACGATGGCACCCAGCACGCCGCCGCCCTGCAGCAACCCCGCGAGCATCGATGCTTCTTTCAGCGAGAGGCCGCTGCGCTGGACCAGGATCGGCAGCCAGTTGATCATCAGGTACAGCAACAGCAGGCTGCAGAAGAATGCCAGCCACAGCCACAGCGTCCCCTGCCGGTAGCGCGGCGCGAAGAGCTGGCTGACCGGAGAGCTGGGGCCCTCAGGCTCGTCGGTGACGTAGCGCTGGCCGCCCGTGACCCGGCTTGCATCGATGCGTGCCAGGGTGGCGGCGATCCGTGCCTCCATGCCTTCACGCGTGGCCAGGTAGCGCACCGATTCCGGCAAGGCCAGCGCCAGTACCGGGGCCAGCGCCAGCGGTAGCACACCGCCCAGCGCCAGCACGCCGCGCCAGCCGGCCTGCTCGATCAGATACGCGGTCACCACGCCACCCAGCGCGGAGCCAAGGGAGAATCCGCAGAACATGATCGTCAGCAACATGCCACGGCGACGCGACGGGCTGAACTCGGCGGTCAACGTGATCGCATTGGGCATGGCGCCGCCCAGGCCCATCCCGGTCAGGAACCGCAGCGCGATCAGCCAGCCGATGCCTGGCGCCGCGGCAGATGCCGCACAGGCAGCACCGAACCACGCCACCGACATGACCAGCACGCGACGCCGGCCAATGCGATCAGCCAGCGGACCGCAGAGAAAAGCGCCGGTCATCAGCCCGAGCAGGCCGGCAGAGAAGAGCGGCCCCAGGGCCACCACCGACAGCGACCATTCGCTGCGGATATGGGGAGCAAGAAAGCCAATGATGGCGATGTCGAAGCCGTCCAGTGCCACGATCGCGAAGCACAACGCGATGGTGCGCAACTGCAGCGATGAGAGGCGTGCCGCGTCGATGAATTCGCGCACGTTGACGGTGGCGCGCACAGGCGCGCCGGCCGCCGCGCCTTGGGGGGCGGATGGGGCTGTCATGTTGTCTCCCGGGATGGTCGGCGCACTACCGCTATGCTGCGGCTTGTGCGGGTACAGCGGGGTTTTGCGAGAATTTCGCGCAGGCGTGCGGCTATACCGCGGTCGGTGCATCAACGGGATGGTTGTAACCAGCCGCTTCCACGCGGGCGATAAACTCCGGGTCGCGCTGGCGCAGGTCTTCATGCGTGACCCTGCCGGTGCGCAGCATGTAGTTGTAGGCGAACGCCACCGGATCGAGGTGCATCTTGCTATCGACCGACTCGTACCAGTCGAGGCTGCGGCGGGCCGCGTCCTGGAATTTCGCCGATGCATCGCGCCGGCTGTCCTCGAACGCCCGGAACGCCGCCGGCACATCATCGCGATGCGAGCAGACGGCATCGCACAGCGCGATCGCATCTTGCATCGCCATGCGGGTGCCGGAGCCCAGCGAGAAATGCACACTGCGCAGCGCGTCGCCGAGCAAGACCACCTTGCCATGCGACCAGTGTTCATTGCGCACCACGCTCGCCTGGAACCAGTTGGAGCGATTTCCCAGCAACGCGTGACCGCCCAGGTCTTCCGCGAAGACCTGTTCGCAGAAGGCGCGACTCTCTTCTTCCGTGGCGGTGTCAAGTCCCGCGCGCTGCCAGGTCTCGGGGTCGACTTCCACCAGGAAGGTCGACAGTGTCTCGCTGTACTGGTAAGCGTGAGCCATGAACACCCCGTGGCCGGTCTCGCGGAAGATCAGCGAGACCGGGTGAAACAGTTGATGGGTGCCGTACCAGGCGAACTTGTTGCGGCGCACATCGAAGCTCGGCCGGAAATGCTCCGCCAGCCGGGTCCGGACCTCGCTGTTGATGCCGTCTGCGGCGAGGATGATGTCGGCGTCTGGCAGTTCCGCCGGGTCGCTCACGCGGCTGCCGTAGTGAATGTCGACGCCGGCGTCGGCGCACGCCTGCTGCAGCACGCGCAGGAGGTCGATGCGCGAGGTGCGCGAAAAGTGGTTGTTGTGCAGTGGCACCCGCACCCCTTTGTGGGCGACCTCCATAAAATCGCAACGCTGGTGATGCGCGGTGAATTTGCGGAAGAACGCCGGATCCGCGACCTCTAGGAACGACAGGGCGACGTCGGAAAACACCACGCCCCAGCCGTAGGTGGCGCCCGCCTCGTTGCGCTCGTGCACGACGATATGATCTTCAGGATACCGCTGCTTGAGCAACAGCGAGAAATACAGGCCGGCCGGCCCGCCTCCGATAACGGCGACATTCATGGTAATCCTCTTACTTGCTGGCCGGCGCAAGGAACGCGCCGGCGTTGGGGACGACGGGTGCCAGGTCAAGGTGCTCCAGCATCTGGCGAACCGTGCAAACTGCCGTGGACGTGACCGGCAGGCCGATCGCGTCCTGCGCCGCCTGGATCGCCGGCAGCGACGGCATCTGCACGCAGGCCGACAGCACCGCGACGTCGGCATTGGCGGTGTTCAGGCGCCTGACGTCCTGCAGCAACTGCATGGGATCGCGACGCCCGACCTCCAGGTTGTCGGGGATCTCGAATGACAGCGCGTCCAGGACTTCGATGCCTTCATGTTCGATGTACTGCACCACTGCTTCAGTCAGTGGCTTCATGTACGGCGCCATCAGGGCAATCCGGCGCGCGCCCATCGACTTCAGGCCCGCCACCAGCGCACCTGCGGATGTCATTACAGGCGCGCCACAGTGGTTCTCGCGTGCGACGCGCAACAGGTCCTGCTCCACCTGACGGTGGTAGCCGGGGCCCATTGCCATGATCGCAACCAGGCAGGCCGTGCTCATCACGTCGACGCGCGCGTCGGCCAGCTCGGCGGCACAGCGCAGTCCCTCGCGGTTCATGGCCTCCAGTTCTTCGCGCACCACGCGATGCATGCGCATGCGGCTCGAATGGAAGGTGAAACGCTCCGGCAGGATCTGCTCCCGCGCGTGCAGCATCGCCGGGATCTCAGTCTCCATCGTCGTGTTGGAGCTGGGCACGATCTGCCCGATACGGTAGGTACGACGGTTCATGCTGTCTGGCCTTGGTGGGTTGGGTTGGCAAGCTGGTGCGTCTCGCAAGCGCGCCGATACTGCTCCAGTGCATTGCGCAGCGAGGCGGGCACATTGATGGCATCACGGGTCCCGCGGCGCACGCAGATCGGGGTGAGACGGGCGACGAACGCGGTGTCGCGGCCTTCGCTCATTCGCGCCGTCAGCGCCAGGGTGTAGGTCCGCGTGCCGATGGCCTCGACCTGCACCTCGATATCGAACGATTCATCCGGCCAGAGCGAACGGCGGAAGTCGAACGCCAGTGCACGTGTTGGCGTGCCGAATCCAAGCTCGTCCTTGGTGTTTTGAGGGCGACCGTCGAACAGGCGCTCGTAGAACAGTTCCGCGGTGGAAATGACGTATTCCGAGAAGGACGGCGTGTAGACCACGCCGGCCGGATCGCATTCGCCCCACTTGACGCGCCGGCGTACGACGAACGGTGTGTCAGCCAGTACGGCTTCGGTACAGATCATGCTGGCACCCTCCCCGTTCCATCGGTTCCGGCTATGCCTGCCTCCACTTCCAGCCGGCGTGCCACCATGGCCCGCAGCGCAGCCTTGTCGACTTTCCCAACCCGTGTCACCGGAAACTCCCCGACCACTTCGATGCGCTCCGGGCATTTGAACTTCGCGAGTCCCTGGCCAACCAGGAACGCCGCAAGCTCCGCAACATCCGGCGCCGCGTGCCCGGCGCGCAGGATCAGGTAAATGCAACCCTTCTCGCCGTACAGCGGGTCCGGCATCGCCACCAGCTTGGCGTCCGCCACCGCCGGATGGCGACTGACATACGCTTCCACCTCCTCCGATCCGATCTTCTCGCCGCCGCGATTCACGTTGTCGCGCAGGCGGCCTTCAAAAGCGAAGCAGCGGTAGCCGTCGATCACATGCTCGGTCATGAGGTCGCCGGAGCGCACGAAGCCATCTTGCGTCAGCGTTTGCGCGGTAGCCTCGGGCGCCTTGTAGTAGCCGCGCAGGCTTGACGGGCCGCGGAAGCAGAGTTCGCCCGGCGTGCCCTGCGGCACCGGCTCGTCGGTGCCCGGCGCCAGCAGGCGGAGTTCGTCATCCGGGCAACCGGAGAAGCCCTGCGTGCCATGGCGGACCCCTGCGGGAAAGCGAGCGCCGGCACCCAGCAGCAGCCCTTCGGTGGTGCCGAACAGGTTGAAGCAAGGCACGCCGAGGTGCGCTTCCAGCGCGTCGGCGCGCGTCATCGTGCCGAACAGTTCGAGCGACGAAAGATCGTGCCGCGCGATATCCTGGTAGGCGATCATCTGCGGCGCAACTGGTCCGATCGACATGCCATGCGTGACGCGATGCAGCTCGATCAGTTCGAGCATGCGCGCGATGTCGACGCGCGGCATCAGTACCGATGTCATACCACCAGCCACAGTCGGTACCAGCACGTAGAGCTGGCCAGCGTTATGCAGCAACGGCAGTGACCAGATCAGGCGGCTGTGTTCGGTCTGGCCAAGCTGGCGCATGCAGGCGAGCGCATGGCCGATGTACTCGGCATGGAAGCGGGGAATGATCTTTGGCACGCCGGTGGTGCCCCCGGACAACTGGAAACTCAGCACATCCTGGCTGCCGATCGACACCCGGGCCAGCACGGCCACTGCCTGCTCATAGGATATGCCGTCGATCAGCGCGTCCAGGCCGTGCTCGCCGTGCGCGCCGAGTCCCGGAACGGGCTCGCCCCGGGCCACGATCAGGTGCCGCAGCGACGGATGACGCTGCGCCATGCCGCGCGCAAAGCCGGCAAGGTCGAAGGCACTGAAGTCGGCCTGCACGAAATAGGCGCGCGGCTCCGACAGCGCGGACAACTGGCCGATCTCCACTTCACGGTATTGCGGCACGGCACACACCGGCACCACGCCTGCCTTGTAGCAGCCCATCAACGCAATGGCCGTATCGATCGCGGTCCCCATCTGGAAGATCGCGCGATCCCCGGGACTGAGACCAAGCTGATGCAGCGCGGCGCCCAGGCGCTCGCTGCGCTGGTCGATTTCGGTGAAGGTGATCGCGCGCTCGTCGCTGATAAATGCCAGGCGGTCCGGATCACGCCGCGCGGTCTTGCGCAGCGCCCCGCCGAGGGTGTCGTCTACCCACGCCCCGGTCTCGAAGTACCTTGCCGCGGCCGCTCGCGGGCAATACGCCACGCCTTCGATCGGAAACTGAATACCGGTCATGATTGCCTCCCGCTCTCAGGCCGACTCATAATCGCGCGGCACGATGCGCACGGTATCGCGGCCGAACGACTCGATCCTGCCGTCGAGGCCGCCGGTGAACAGGCCATACCAGACTGCGGGCTTCAGCCCCAGTTCGCGACGCCCGAACTCGATCGGCTCGCTCGCGGCAATCACGGTATAGTCGCCGAGGTCGCTGACACGGCAAGCCGGCAAGCGGCGCGCTGCTTCCGTCAGCGAGGCGAACTCGGGCACGTTCAGCACGAAGATGCGCAGGGAAGACCGGCTCATGCGTGACACTCCTGCTCCAGGTCCAGGCGGCAGCCCAGGATCTCTGCCTTGCGCAGCCAGATCTCGTCGATCGAGGTCACGTGTGCGTGATCGGCGCGGGCCTCGTCCTCCAGCTCGATCGCGGCGGCCAGCGTAGCATCGGCGTCGCGCGCGTCCAGCGCAGCAAGCGGGCGAAGCTTGCGCGTGATCTCGATGAAGTAGCCATTGGGGTCGCGGAAGTAGATCGACTCGATCACCTCGTGCGCGGTCTCGGTGGACACCACGACGCCACGCGCTTCCAGTCGTTCCTTCCATGCCAGCAGCGCTTCCTGCGACTCGACCAGCCACGCCGTGTGGGTGGCGTCGAAGACGTGGTCGTCCGGGAACGGGGGACGGGCGTCGCGGCCAGCAATGCCATCCGGCTCAACACTGCCAAGGTAGTAGAAGAAGGCGATGGTGCTGCCCTTGCCGCTGTCGAAGAAGAAGTGCAGGAAATCGGGATGCGTCGCGGGGCCCCAGCCGCGTGCCGAGATCGTGTGAATGAGCGGCAGGCCCAGGATGTCGCGATAGAACGTGACGGTTTCCTTCAGGCGCCAGGTCGGCCTGGCGGTATGGTCGACGCCGTGCAGGCACAGCGGCGCGCCAGCATCTGGTGAAGCGGTACTTGCAAACATCGTTGCGTCTCCGGATCGGATTGGTCGGGTTCGTTATTGGGGAAAGGTCTCGCGCAGCCAGCTCTGCAGCAGGCGGCCCGCCGCATAGCGGCCAGGCTCCTCGCCCTTGGCCAGCGCGCGGCCGTGGTGGTCGCCGCGCACGCGGTGGTGCTGCTTGTCAGTGCTGGCTATGCTGTGGAAGATGTCCGCGATGACGCCTGGAAAGCAGGCCTGGTCAGCTGTGTATTCGATCAGCAGGGTGGGCTGGTGAATGGCCGGTGCGGTCCGGGACAGCGCCGCATTCGACGACAGCCCCGACCACGTCGACAACCAGCTCTCTGGCGAGCAGACACGTGCGAAGCCGACTGAACCGTAGTTGGAAGCAAACGGGTCCGCGCCCCAGAGCGATCCGTACTTGCGCTCAGACGGATCGAGCGACAGGTCGAAGCAGCGCAGGTCGGCATCCGTGCGCCACACGGTGAAGAGCTGCGTGTGGGCGGCGCGGCGCCGGATGGCATCGCTGACGGTACCGGGGTTGCGCTTCACTTCCGCGCGAGCATCCATGCGCTCGGCAATCATCGTCCTGGCCAGGTTGTCGAGGCGCTGCACCCGCATGGCCTGCGCAGCGCGATACCGCGCCACAAAGTCAGCGTGGTACGCGGAGGACTGAGGGGCCGGCGCAAAGCCATTGGCAGCCGAGAACGCATCGAGCGCCGGAACGACGGAAAGCGGATCAGATTCATCGCTCACGGCCGGGTCGATGCAGCCCTGCAGCAGCACGCCCTGCCCCGGGTGCGGCGCGACAAACACGACGCCATCCACCGCCGGCAGCGTCGCTGACGCGAGATTGGTGGCGCGGCCGCCAGGCGTCCTGGGGATCCGTGCCGCGGGGGCTGCGTTGGATTGCTGGACATACAAGGCGTACAAGCCGCTGCCTCCGGAATTGCCGAGCAGCACGATGCGGCGAAAACCTGCTTCACGCAGGTAGCTCACGCTTGCGGCCACGTCGTAAAGCGCGAACTCGTGCTCCAGGCGCTGGTCGTTGCCGACCGAACGCGGCGACTGCGACCACGCCGCGCAGCCCGCTTCCACGATGTCCGGAATCAGGTAGTGGCAAGCCATGAATTCACGCGGATGCATGATGCAGACCACCGTATCCGGCTGGCCTGCGGCGTAGAGCGAGCCACCCGTGGCTGCACCATCCTCCGTACGCAGCACGACGTTGCGCGTCACCGTGCCGGGTGGCACGTCGCGCGGGTTCCAGTCGGTATTGAGAAACCCGGCAATCGGGCCGGCTGCCGCGGGCGATGCGTGGGGGGGCGTCTTGGAACTTGTCATCATCTCACTCCGTTTTTTACAGCATAGTCTATTTTTCGACGTTAGCGTAAATTTATTCGCAGCCGTGTCGAATCACGGATAGAAGTGACTTTGTGACACTATTTCAAAGGATTCAGTGCGAGCCGCCGGCCATTGGGGTGGCGCGTCCGCGTCTTATTGTTTATCGTGGTGGCGTCTCGACGCCTGCGTCGAAAAACTGAATGGCAGTCCATGGCAAAGACACAGACCAAGAGCGACGCACTGCGGGACTCGATCCTGGAAGTTGCAACCCGCCTCTTCATCGAGCGTGGCTTCGATGGCACCGGACTCAACGACATTGCCGACGCAGTGGGACTGAGCCGCCCCGCGCTGTACTACTACGTCAAGAGCAAGGAAGCCATCCTCGAGGAACTGACCACCGCGGTCACGCGCACCGCTGCGCAACTGGCGACCGAGGCCATCCCTGAAGCGATGTGCACGCCTGCCGGCATTCTGCGCCACCTGGTGCTGCGCCATGCCACGCTGATCCTGTCGCACCCGTTGCAGTTCCGCGTGGTGGAGCGCAACGAAAACAACCTGCCGCTAAAGCAGCGCAAGATGGCGGAACAGTCGCGCCGCGCGGTGCTCGAGCAGTTCCGGCAAGCGATCGAATTCGGCATCGATCATGGAACGTTCCGCGTGGTGGACGCGAAAGTCGCGGCGTTCTCGATCATAGGCATGTGCAACTGGACCGCGTGGTGGTTCAATCCCGCCGGACAGGTTTCCATGGATGATGTCGCAGGACAGATCGCGGATATGGCGCTACGTTCGGTGGAATTGCCCGCCAGCCGCGCATTGGAAAAGCCGGGTCCGGCAGCCATCCTGCAATTGCTGCGGGACGACCTGACGCTGCTGGAGCGCAGCCTGCAAGTGCCGGCCGCGGTCGAGCCCGATTCCGGGGCGTAGCAGTGGCCAGTCCGGAGCGCGCGGGCTGGGGGCGCCGGATCGTGACATACGTTAGCGATTGGGCTACGTCTCTGACGAGGTTGTGGGTGTCAAGGTATTACCGCGCGGCACTACAGCCCTCCGGGGCGCATGGCCGAACGCGTGGCAGCCCGGTCGTTAGTGGGCCGACGCGAGGCTGAGGGAAAGCAGGGCTATCGAGAGACGATGTCCTTCCTCATTGGCCCTAGCATGCCGAGCAACTCTTTCTGTTCCTGAGACGGCACCTTGAATTTGGTAAGCGACTTCACCAGGTCTTCCACCAGCGCATCAAACTCGCCATTGGTGATTCCCATGCCGGCATGGGCGGTCCTCATGTCACGCCCAGAGTAAGTGCATGGCCCTCCTGCGCCAGCACAAATCTGTTCAACCAGTCTCGTCTTCAAACGCGGAATATTGGCCGTGGCGAACTTTGCATTGATACGCGCGTCGGCAGCAACATTTCCAACAAAATCGTCGACGACCGCTGTAATTGCCTGGATGCCACCAAGCCGTTCGTATAACGAAGGCATGGTTGGCTTCGGCTTATCCGGCATGGCGCAACCACCGAGTCCAATCAATGCGGCCAGCAGAACACCGTACAGAGAAGGTGAAATGCGCATGGTCGTCTCCTCTTGCAGGATTCAGACTCCGGACAGACTTGAAAACAGTTGCTGGCGCAATCTGCAATGATGAACTGCCGACGCCTGCTTACATGGGCGATTCCGCTGGTTCAGCATAGCAGATTGCATGGTTTTCTCATGGCCCTTCCGAGTAGGGAAATCCGCCGCTATCCGGATGCTCGAAGCCGCGTCACAGCGTTTTCGACGCGGCTGCCGCGAACCCTCCGGGGCTACCACGGAATCGGCTGGCGATCGCGGAAGAACCCGCCGGTGGGGCCATCGTCGGGCAGCGTTGCCAGCCAGATCACAGTGTCGATGCCCTGCTCCGGCGAGCGCGGCGCATCGGGGCCGCCCAGGTCGGTGCGACACCAGCCGGGGCACACCGAGTTGACCTTGACACCGCTATCGGCCATCTCGGCGGCCAGGATGCGCGTGACGGCATTCAGCGCCGTTTTCGAGATTCGGTAGGCCGGCACGCCGCTGCCCATCTCCGCCAGCTGTCCCATGCCCGAAGCCAGGTTGACCACCCGGCCGGCGCGGCTGGCGCGCAGCAGTGGCGCCAACGCCTGGGTGGTCCGCAGCACGCCGAACAGATTGATTTCCAGGGTGCGGCGCAGGGTCTCGAGCGGCAGTTCGAGCAGGCTGGTGCTGTAGTGATCGAGTGAAACACCAGCGTTGTTGATCAGCACGTCCACGCGACCGAAGCGTTCGGTCAGCCAGCTGGCCAGCGCGGCCGCCGAGCCTTCCTCCGTGACGTCAAGGGGACGGCATGCAATCGGATGCCCCGCAAGCCGGAGTTCTGTCTCAAGCGCCGCGAGGTCCGTCGGCTTGCGCGCCGTGGCGACGACCAGATGACCTTCAACTGTGGCCAGACGGCGCGTGGCTGCGCGGCCCAAGCCGCGGCTCGCGCCGGTGATGACGGTAATGGGTTGGTTGACCATGCCTGAGTCCTCGCCGCTCGCGCAGATAATCATCTATACACCGTCGCCCGCAACCTTGTGCCAGCGGATCCCCCGGATCCTGGCCTGACTTCGAACCCGGATGTCGGAACAAATGAGGACCGAATTAGTTCTAATTAGCAAATACTGGTGGCGACGATGCTCAGACTAAGCAAGCTGACTGACTATGGCACGGTGATCATGACGCACTTGGCGCGAAACCCGGGCCGAATCTACAGTGCCGCAGAGGTCGCCGCCGCGATCGGCGTGGCGGTACCGACGGCAAGCAAGATTCTGAAGATGCTGGCAAGACACCACTTGCTGGAGTCCATGCGCGGTGCCAACGGCGGCTATCAGCTGGCGCGACCGCCGGAACAGATCTCGATCGCACAGGTGATTGACGCCATGGAAGGCCCGGCCGGCATGACCGAGTGCAGTGTCGCTGCCGGCCTGTGTGCGCAGGAGGGCCTGTGCGCCATCCGTGCCAACTGGCAATCGATCAATCGAGTCATTTTTAGCGCACTGGATGGCGTGACGCTGGCAGATATGGCGCAACCGGTATTGCACCCGGTGGATATTGGCGCCTTGCGCGCCCGACGCACAAACGGGCCGCAAGCCGACATTCAGTGATTCAGGTGACAGTGGCAAGCGAAGGCAGATCATGGCAACCCCGGCACGCAAGCTCGACGAACTGATCAACCAGGGCTATAAGCATGGCTTCTACACGCCCGTGGAGACGGACACGGTACCGTGCGGGCTGGATGAGGACGTGATCCGCATGATCTCGGCCATCAAGGGCGAACCGGAATTCATGCGGGAGTGGCGTCTCAAGGCCTTCCGCCACTGGCTGACAATGTCCGAGCCGCACTGGGCGACGGTCAAGCACCCGCCCATCGACTACCAGGCGATCGCCTACTATTCAGCGCCGCACTCCCAGAAGGCGGGACCGAAAACGCTGGACGAGGTCGATCCGGAGTTGTTGCGCACCTACGAAAAGCTGGGCGTGCCGCTGCACGAGCGTGAACTGCTGGCAGGCGTGGCCGTGGACGCGGTATTCGACAGCGTCTCGGTGGCCACCACCTTCAAGCAGAAACTGGGCGAACTCGGCATCATCTTCTGCTCGTTTTCCGAGGCGGTGCGGGAGCATCCGGCGCTGGTGCAGCAGTATCTCGGCTCGGTCGTGCCCTATACCGACAACTTCTTCGCCTCGCTCAACTCCGCCGTGTTCAGCGACGGCTCGTTCTGCTATATCCCGCCCGGGGTACGCTGCCCGATGGAGCTGTCGACCTACTTCCGCATCAATGCCCGCAACACCGGCCAGTTCGAACGCACTCTGATCATCGCCGACCAGGGCGCCTACGTCAGCTATCTGGAGGGTTGCACCGCGCCGATGCGCGACGAGAACCAACTGCATGCCGCGGTGGTGGAGCTGATCGCGCTGGAAGACGCACAGATCAAGTACGCGACCGTGCAGAACTGGTATCCGGGCGACAAGGACGGCAAGGGGGGCATCTACAATTTCGTCACCAAGCGCGGTGACTGCCGCGGCGCGCGCTCGAAGATTTCGTGGACCCAGGTGGAGACCGGCTCCGCCATCACCTGGAAGTATCCGAGCGTGATCCTGCAGGGCGACGACTCGGTCGGCGAGTTCTATTCAGTCGCGCTGACCAACCACTACCAGCAGGCCGACACCGGGACCAAGATGACGCACCTCGGCAGGAACACCAGGAGCACCATCCTTTCCAAGGGCATCTCGGCCGGCCGCGGCCAGAACGCTTACCGCGGGCTGGTGAAGATGGCCAGGAGCGCGGTTGGCGCACGCAACTACTCGCAGTGCGATTCGCTGCTGCTGGGGGACAAATGCGCCGCCCATACCTTCCCTTATATCGAGGTTAAGAACGCCACCGGCCAGGTCGAGCACGAGGCCTCCACCTCGCGCATCGGCGAGGACCAGTTGTTCTATTGCCAGAGCCGCGGGGTCAGCGCAGAGGATGCGGTTTCTATGATCGTGAACGGTTTTTGCAAGGAAGTATTCAAGGAGCTGCCGATGGAATTCGCGGTGGAAGCGCAGAAGCTGCTGGGCGTGAGCCTGGAAGGCAGCATCGGGTAAACGTGGCGCGCACGGCGCGCGCCGCAGGGCGCACTGGATGAAAGAAGCCGGCCATGCTTGAGATCCGCAAGCTGCATGTCAGCGTAGATGACAAGCCCATCCTGCACGGCATCGACCTCGCCGTGAAGGCCGGGGAGGTGCACGCCATCATGGGCCCGAACGGTTCGGGCAAGAGCACCCTGGCCCACGTACTGGCCGGGCGCGACCGCTTTACCGTGACAGAGGGCGAGGTCCTCTATGACGGCACCAGCCTGCTTGGCATGCCGCCGGAAGAGCGCGCCCGCGCTGGCATCTTCCTCGCCTTCCAGTATCCGGTGGAAATTCCCGGCGTCTCCAATATCTACCTGCTCAAGGCGGGGCTCAACGCGATCCGCAAGCACCGCGGCCAGCCAGCGCTGGACGCCATGGATTTTCTCGCCCTGGTCAAGGACAAGCTCCAGCTCATGGAGATGGACCAGGACCTGCTTTACCGATCGGTGAACGAGGGCTTCTCCGGCGGCGAGAAGAAGCGCAACGAGATCCTACAGATGGCGGTGCTGGAGCCGCGCCTCGCCATTCTCGACGAGACCGACTCTGGCCTCGACATCGACGCGCTCAAGATCGTCGCCAGGGGCATCGAGGCCATGCGCAGCCCGCAACGCGCGATTGTGCTGGTCACGCACTACCAGCGCCTGCTCGATTACATCGTGCCGGATCAGGTTCACGTGCTTGCGCAAGGCCGCATCGCCAGGTCTGGCGGGCCCGAGCTGGCGCGCGAGCTGGAGCGGCACGGCTATGCCGGGATGGAGTCTTCAACATGAGCGCAAGCGGACTGGAGCACTATCTCGCCGAGTTCGCCCGCGTCGAGGCCGCACTGCCCGGCCGCCGCCTGGGCTGGCTTGCGCACGCGCGCCGGCAGGCGCTGGAGTATTTCGCCCAAGCCGGGTTCCCCACGCTGCGCCAGGAGGACTGGAAATACACCAGCGTGGCCGCACTCGAGCGAAGCCGCTTTGCCGTGGCACTGCCGCAGGGCGGCGACGGCCTGGACGGCGCGGTGGCAGCGCAGATCGAGGCGCTCGCCCTGGCCGGCGCGCACCTGATGGTGTTCGTCAATGGCGTGCACCAGCCGCAATGGTCGCGCATTGGTGCCCTGCCTGCGGGCACGGAGCTGGCCAGCCTGGCCGCGACGCTGGAGCGCGCGCCGGACTGCCTGGAAGCGCTGCTAGTGCGTCGCGCAAGCGAGTACCCGTCCGGTTTTGCGTCCGGTTTCGCCGCCTTGAACATGGCGCTCATGACTGATGGAGCCTATATCCGCGTGGCGGCGGGCACCGTCCCCGAACAGCCAATCCACTTGCTGTTCCTCGCCACGGCTGGCGAGCTGGCAACCCATGCGCGCAACCTCGTGGTGGCGCAAGCCGGCAGCCAGGTCTGCATCGTGGAGCATCACGCGGGCCTGGATGGCCTGGCCTATTGCACCAATACCATCACCGACATCGTTGCCGAGCGCGATGCGCAGGTCGAACATCACAAGCTGCAGCAGGAGAGCCTCAAGGCCTTCCATATCGCCGGCGTGAACCTGGACCAGCGGCATGGCAGCCGCGTCGCCTCCAGTTCCTTTGCCCTGGGCGCCGCCCTGGCGCGGGTCGACATTGAAGTCGGGCTGAATGCCGAGCATACCGATTGCTCGCTGGACGGGCTGTATATGACCGGCGGGCGGCAGCATATTGACCACCACACCCGCATCGACCACGCCAGCCCGCACAGCAAGAGTCGCGAGTTCTATAAAGGCGTGCTGGCGGGCGCCTCGCGCGCCGTCTTCAACGGCAAGGTGGTGGTGCATGCCGATGCGCAGCACAGCGACGCGCATCAGTCCAACCGCAACCTGCTGCTGTCCGACAACGCCGAGGTCGACACCAAGCCGCAACTGGAGATCTATGCCGACGACGTCAAATGCAGCCACGGCGCCACCGTAGGCCAGCTCGATCCCGAGCAGATCTACTACCTGCGCTCGCGTGGGATGGACGATGCCGAGGCGCGTGCCCTGCTGACCTTTGCCTTCGCCGAGGAGGTCGTCAGGCGGCTCGGCCCTGCCCCATTACGCACGCGGCTGGAAACGCTTTTGCGCGGCCGGCTGCCGGAGCCCGTGAAGGAGCTGCCATGAACACGGCTGCGCATGAACTGATGGCCGTGGAGCAAGCGTTGACGGTCGCCAGCCCGGAGGTAGAGCGGCTGCGGCAGGATTTCCCTATCCTGCGCCAGACCGTCAACGGCAAGCCGCTGGTCTATCTGGACAACGCCGCCACCACCCAGAAGCCGCAAAGCGTGATCGATTCCGAAGCGCATTACTATGGCGCGCTCAACGCCAATATCCACCGCGGCGTGCATACCCTGAGCCAGCGCGCCACGGATGCCTATGAGGCCGCGCGCGACGCAGTGCGAGACTTGATCAACGCCGCCGGGCGCGAGGAAATCGTGTTCGTGCGCGGCACCACCGAGGCGATCAACCTGGTGGCGGCAACTTTCGGCCAGCGCCTGCGCCCGGGCGACGAGATCCTGATCAGCGCGATGGAGCACCACTCCAATATCGTGCCTTGGCAACTGGCGTGCCAGCGCACCGGCGCCTTGCTGCAGGTGGCACCGATCAACGATGCCGGCGAGCTGATGCTGGAGCAGTTCGCGCAATTGCTCGGCTCCCGCACCAGGCTGGTCGCGCTGACGCACCTCTCCAACGCGCTTGGCACCGTCAACCCGGTGCGACACATCATCGAGCTGGCGCATTTCCATGGCATCCCGGTGCTGATCGATGGCGCCCAGGCCGTGCCGCACCTCAAGGTCGACGTGCAGGCCCTCGATTGCGATTTCTACGCGTTCTCCGGGCACAAGCTTTACGGCCCCACCGGCGTCGGCGTGCTCTACGGCAAGGCCGCGCTGCTCGATGCCATGCCGCCTTACCAGGGCGGCGGGGACATGATTCGCGAGGTCACGTTCCGCAAGACCACCTACAACGAGCTTCCCTACAAGTTCGAGGCCGGCACCCCCAATATCGCCGGCGTCATCGCCCTTGGCGCCGCCATCAGGTACGTGCGCGCGGTCGGCCTGGAAGCCATCGCCGCCCACGAGCACGCGCTGCTCGCCTACGCCGGCGCGCAGGCAGCGAGGATCGCCGGCCTGCGCATGATCGGCACGGCTGCCGACAGGGCGAGCATCCTCTCGTTCACCCTGGACGGCATCCATCCGCACGATGTCGGCACCATCCTCGATCAGCACGGCGTGGCGGTCCGTGCCGGCCACCATTGCGCCATGCCGGTGATGGAGCGCTTCGGCGTGCCTGCCACGGTGCGGGCTTCCTTCGCGTTGTACAACACGCGTGAAGAAGTGGATGCACTGTTTGCTGCCGTGCGCGCGGCACAGGAGGTATTCGCCTGATGTCTGACCTGCGCAACCTCTACCAGGAAGTGGTTGTCGACCACAGCCGCTCGCCGCGCAATTTCGGGCGGCTGGCGGCAGCGAACCGCAGCGCCGAGGGCTTCAACCCGCTGTGCGGCGACCGGTTGACGCTGTACCTGAGAATCCGCGACGGGGTGATCGAGGACGCCAGCTTCGAGGGCTCGGGCTGCGCCATCTCCACCGCCTCGGCCTCGCTGATGACAGAAGCGCTCAAAGGCAAGACCGAGGCGCAGGCGCGGGTTTTGTTCTCCGGCTTCCACGCGCTGGTGACCGGAGCGCCGGGGCAGGCCGAGGTGCCGATGGGAAAACTGGAGGTCCTGGCCGGCGTGCGCGAGTTCCCGGCACGCGTGAAGTGCGCCACCCTGGCGTGGCATACCATGCAAGCCGCTTTGGAGAACAGCGCCAGGCCGGTCTCAACGGAGTAAAACCATGAGCATGATCGATTGGCTGCACAAGGCCAGGGAACACGAAGACAGGTTCGAGCCTGAGCCGGACAGCCTCGAGGGGCGGGTGATAGCGGCCTTGCGCACGGTGTACGACCCCGAGATCCCGGTCAATATCTACGACCTTGGCCTGATCTACCAGCTATCGGTGGACGAAGCCAGCGGCAAGGTGGGCATCCGCATGACGCTGACCGCACCGGGCTGCCCGGTGGCGCAGACATTCCCTGGCGTGGTGGAGGGCGCCGTGATGGAAGCCAGCGGGGTGGAAGAAGTCGAGGTGGAACTGGTGTGGGACCCGCCCTGGTCGAGAGAACGGATGAGCGAGGCGGCACGCCTGGAACTGGGGCTGCTCTGAAATGAGTGATTGGATCGATGTCGCCCAAGCCCAGGACTTCGCGCCCGGCACTTGCCGCAGCGTCGATGTCGATGGCGTCCAGGTCGCGGTATTCAATGTGGATGGCAATTACTACGCCATCGAGGACCTCTGCTCGCATGAGGCCGAGCCGCTCTGCGGCGGCGACGTGGAAGGCCAGGAAGTCGTCTGCCCGCGCCACGGCTCGCGCTTTTCCCTGCTGACGGGCGAGGCGCTGTCCCCGCCCGCCTACGAACCGGTGGCGACGTTCCCGGTCCGGGTGGCGGACGGCAAGGTGCAGGTCAGGGACGAGCGCGGGGAATAAGCGTACATCCCGAGTCGGTGCAAGATCAGTCACTTGGCCTGGAGCAGTCTGGACGCACTGTCATCAGGCAGCACCGCCTTGCCATCCCCGTCGATCCCACCTCTAATAGTGTTGAGTACCGTCCAGGCGACCAACGACGGCCAGGAGGCGAAATGCGCTGCACCAGTTGCGGTTTCGCGAACCTTGCGGGAGCCAACTTCTGTGAGGCATGCGGGGCAAGGCTTGGCCGAGCCTGCCCACAGTGTGGCGAAGAGGCCACTGCAGCCGCGAAATTCTGCCGCGCTTGCGGCTTTGCGCTGTCCGACGCCCCTGCCAGCACTGCTTCCACGCCAGTGCCGCCTGCGGCCACGGCCCCGGTCCTCTACACGCCGCCCCACCTTGCCGGGCGCATCTTGGCCGAGCAGGCTGCAATGGAGGCCAGGGGCGAGACTGCCGGCGAGCGCAAGACCATCACCGCGCTGTTTGCCGACATGGCGGGCTCGACCGCGCTGACGCAGGACCTGGACCCCGAAGACGCGCGCCGGCTGATCGACCCCGTGGTGACGCTGATGATGGAAGCCGTCCACCACTATGAGGGCTATGTGGCCAAGTTCCTCGGCGACGGCATCCTGGCGCTGTTCGGCGCGCCGATTGCCCACGAGGACCATGCCTTGCGCGCGCTCTACGCGGCGCTGCGCATGCAGGATGCGATGCATCGCCACAGCGACCGGGTGCGGCTGGAGCAAGGCATTCCGCTGCAGATCCGGATCGGCGTCCATACCGGCGAAGTCGTGGTGCGCTCGATCCGCAAGGATGACCTGCATACCGACTACGATCCGGTCGGGCACACCATCCATATCGCTTCGCGCATGGAGGGGATTGCCACGCCGGCGTCGATCCTGGTCAGCGAATCGACTCACAGGCTCACCGAAGGCTATTTCGAGTTCACGGCGCTGGGGACCACCCATGTCAAGGGCGTGCGCGACCCGCTCGCGGTGTATGAGGTGGTTGGCCTGGGTGCCTTGCGCACGCGCCTGCAGGTGGCAGCGCACCGCGGACTGGCCAGGTTTGTCGGGCGACAGGATGAGCTGGCGCACTTGCACGCGGCGCTGGAGCAGGCCAAGGCGGGGCACGGGCGCATTGTTGCAGTGGTCGGCGAAGCGGGGGTCGGCAAGTCCCGGCTGTTCCATGAATTCAAGGTCAGGTCGCAGCAGGGCTGCCTGGCGCTGGAGACCTTTTCGGTCTCGCACGGCAAGGCTTTTGCCTACCTGCCGCTGATCGAGATGCTGAAGAGCTATTTCCAGATCACGGCGCAGGACGGCGACCGCAGCTGCCGCGAAAAGGTCACCGGCAGGCTGCTGACGCTGGACCGTTCGCTGGAAGAGCACCTGCCCTACCTGCTCTACCTGCTCGGCACCATTGAGCCTGACTCGCCGTTGCCGACCATGGACCCGACCATCCGGCGCCAGCGCACCTTCGACGCCATTGCGCGGCTGCTGGTCCGGGAAAGCCTCAACCAGCCACTGGAAGTCATTTTCGAAGACCTGCAATGGCTGGACGGTGAGACCGAGGCGTTCCTCAACATGCTGATCGACCATGTACCCGGCGCGCGGATCCTGCTGCTGGTGAACTACCGGCCGGAGTACAGCCATCACTGGAATGCGGACGGGCATTATTCGCAGCTGCAGCTGCAGCCGCTGGGGCAGGCGGAGGCGCAGGAACTGCTGACCGCGCTGCTCGGGGACGACCGCAGCCTGGTGCCGCTGAAGCGGCTGGTCCTCGACAAGACCGAAGGCAACCCCTTCTTCATGGAGGAAGTGGTCCAGACCCTGGCCGAGGAAGGCGCGCTGCTCGGCCAGCCCGGCTGCTACCGCATCGAGACCGCGCCGGCCCTGCTCCATATCCCCACCACCGTGCAAGGCGTGCTGGCCGCCCGTATCGATCGGCTGCCGCTGGCCCAGAAGGAGCTGTTGCAGACGCTGGCCGTGATCGGCAAGGAGTTCCCGCTGAGCCTGGTCCTGCGCGTGACCGGCTTGCCGGAAGACCACTTGCATCCGCTGCTGGCCGACCTGCAGGCTGCGGATTTCGTCTACGAACGTCCAGCGTTCCCCGAGGTCGAGTACGCCTTCAAGCACGCGCTGACCCAGGAGGTGGCCGGCAGCTCGCTGCTCACCGAGCGGCGCAGCGCGTTGCATGAAAGCTCCGCCCAGGCCATCGAGGCGCTCTTCCATGGCCGGCTCAAGGACTACTGCAGCGAACTGGCGCACCACTACAGCCTCAGCGGCAACATCCCGAAGGCGGTCGAGTACCTGCACTGCGCCGGCCAGCAGGCACTGCTGCGCTCCGCGCAGGCCGAAGCGATCCGGCACCTGAGCACCGCCATCGACCTGATCAAGCGGCAACCCGACAGTGCCGAGCGCGCGCGCCAGGAACTGACGCTGCTGCTTGCGCTCGGGCCCGCGCTGATTGCGGCCCGGGGCCAGGCATCACCCGAAGTGGAGGGCAATTACCGGCGGGCGCTGGCCTTGTGCGAGCAAGGCCAGCAGACGCCCTACCTGTTCTCGGCACAACTGGGGCTGTGGGCGTTCTATCAGCTGCGTGCGCAATACCAGGTCTCGCTGCCTTTGGGCAAGCGGCTGCTTGCGCTGGCCATGAAGTCGCAGAAGCCCAAGCAACTGGCGGAGGGCCATCGCGCGATTGGCGCCACGCTGTTCCGCCTCGGCATGCTGGACGCCGCGCGCAAGCATGTTGAGGCGGTGCTCGCGGTGCCGCATCCTGAACAACCAGCGTACGACTTCCTGACGGGCTACGGGCGCGACCCGGCCGTCCACGCTACCAGTACGCTGGGCTGGATCCTGTGGTACCAGGGGTTGGCGGACCAGGCACTGGCGCGCTGCCAGGAGGCGCTGGCCATGGCCCGGGCCCGGCCGGATGCATACAACCTTGCGCTGTGCCTGGTATTTGCCGCGGAACAGCATCGATGCCGGCACGAAGTCCGGCTGACACAGGAGTATGCCGAAGCCGCCATCGCCATATCGGGCGAACAGGGTTTTCCGATCTACCTGTCGTGGGGCACCGTCCTGCAGGGCTGGGCGATGGCGGAGCTGGGCAGTCACCAGGAAGGCGTTGCGCTGACGCGCCAGGGCGTAGCCGCCTATGAGGCCACCGGCGGCAGACTGGGCATGCCGAACCTCCTGGCCCTGGTTGCCGAGGCCTGCGGCAGGGCAGGCCAGACCACCGCCGCGCTGGACGTGCTCACGCAGGCACAGGCGCTGGTGGAAGAGACCGGAGAGCGGCTCGATGAGTCAACCGTGTACCGGCTGCGCGCCGAGATGCTGCTGCAGCTGTCGGCAGAGCACCCCGCGCCGCCAGCCGCGCAGGTGGAAGCCGAGGCCTGCTTGCACCGGGCCATCACGGTCGCCCACGAACAACGTGCAAAGCCGCTGGAACTGCAGGCCACCCTGAGCCTGGCCCGGCTGTGGCGTCAACAAGGCAAGGGCGACGCGGCGCGTGAAGCGCTGGCCCGGATCCATGGCAGCTTCAGCGAGGGCACCGATACCGCGGACTGGCGGGAGGCCCAGGCGCTGCTCGAAGCGCTGACCGCCGACCACGCCAATACCACGGAGCGCCCGCACGCATGACTCCGACGCCAGCCCTCCCCCTGCAAGACCGCTTTGTCGCCCTGTGGACACGTGCGGGCGGCACGCGCGCGGCCGACGCCTATACCGATCTCGCCTGTTACTACGGTGAACCGACGCGGCACTACCACACCCTCGACCATGTACGCCGCTGCCTGCACGACCTGGACTGGGCGCGCAGCGCGATACCGGATACCGACGAGGTGGAGCTGGCGCTCTGGTGCCACGACGTCATCTACGTGCCCGGCGCCACGGACAACGAGCAACGCAGCGCCGAATGGTTGCGCCATTGGGCAGGCGGCACCATCGCCGCCGCCGCGCGCGTGGCCGCCCTTATCCTGGAAACCACCCACGCCGAAGTGCCGGCAAGCCTGGCTGGCCGCTTCACCGCCGATATCGACCTGGCGGCGCTGGGCTGCAGCCGCGCGCGCTTCCAGGAAAATGGCGCCAACCTGCGGGCCGAACGCACCGACCTGGACGACGCCGCCTATGACGTCGCCGAGCGCGCCTTCCTGGGTGCGCTGCTGGCCAGCCCACGCATCTACACCACCGATCTGTTCCAGGCGCGCTACGAGGCGCAGGCACGCGCCAACCTGACGTGGCGGCTGGCACAGCCGGTCTGGCCTACAGGAACTCTCCGCTGATATCGATGCTGGAGCACCGGCCCACGCTGTCGTAGTGCTGCTCCAGCCACCGGCTCGCTTCTGCCCGGCCCTTGTCGCGCAGCGAGCACAGGAAGTCCCAGTCGGCGTTGTACTTGGTGGAGACCCCCAGCGCGGCCATGGTCTGGTCCGAGCGGATCGAGTGGATCCACATCTCCTTCATCTCCGTGCGGTCGACCTTGCCCTGCTGGATCAGCGACGTGACGAAGGCAATGGCGCGCATCTCGCGCATCAGCGACGAGTTGAAGCTGACCTCATTGACGCGGTTCAGGATATCCGCGGCCGTGGTCGGCACACCGTGGCGCACGATCGGGTTGATATGGACGATCACGACATCGTGGGTCTGGCAGTGATAGATCAGCGGAAAGATCGCCGGGTTGCCGACATAGCCGCCATCCCAGTAGTGCTGGCCGTCGATGCTGACCGCCTGGAACAGCGTAGGCACGCAGGCCGAGGCCAGCACGGCGTCGATGCTGAGTTCCTCGGGCGGGAAGATGCGTATCCGGCTGGTCTCGATATTGGTCGCACACAGGTACAGCTGGATCGGGCAATGCTCGCGCAGTGCCGCAAAGTCGACCTGGCTGCCAAGCACTTCGCGCAGCGGATTCAGGTTATTGGGATTGAACTGGTATGGCGACAGCAGGCGCAGCGCGATGTCGGCCATCGCATACATCGGGGAATGGTTCAGGCCCAGCGTATGGCTGCTCTTGAACCAGGGCAGCCACCGGAACGGGTTGTAGCGCTGCGCCGAGTGCGCGATCGCCTCCCAGAAATCATGCAAGGCCAGGCGTGCGCCGTCACTGCCGCCCTGCAGCAGCCCGTAGGCCAGCACCGTGGCGTTCATGGCCCCGGCGCTGGTGGCGCTGACGCCTTCGATCGCCAGCCTGCCGTCCTCCAGCAGCCGGTCGAGCACGCCCCAGGTAAAGGCGCCATGCATGCCGCCGCCCTGCAGGGCGAGCGCCACAGGCTTGGGTTGTGCAGGCTCTGGCTGCATGCGTTCTTCCCTTCAGCGGCGGCAATCCGCCATGATCAAGTGTAGGGAAGAACTGTGCGTGCAGCGTAGTGCCGGACGCGCGCAGTGGCACACACCACGCATGCCCTGGCCAGGGGACGAAACGCTGGCGCACAAGGCAACTGAGCCAGGCAGCGGCCAGGTACTACAATGGCCGCATAAAAAGCAGAACAGCTCTCCTTCGTGCGTCAAATACCTCACTTTCCAGCCCGAAAAGCCATTTCCCGCCCGGCCTCACTAATCGTGGCCGCCAGCCTTGTCCTGGTCTGCATGATCGCGGCCCTTGGCGCGCTCGCGCTGGTGCAGATGCGCAGGGATGCACTGGACAATGCCGGCGAGGCCGCGGCCAACCTGGCGCTGACGCTGGAACGCAGCATCACGCGCAACCTGCAGATCCACGAACTGGCGATCGGGGGCGTGGTGGAAGCCATGCACGATCCCGCACTGCTGGCGCAACCGCCGGCGCTGCGCCAGCGGCTGCTGTTCGACCGTTCGATCAATGCCGAAGACATGGGCTCGCTGCTGGTCACCGACGCCAACGGCATGCTGGTATTCGACTCGCACCAGTGGCCGCCGCGCCCGGTCAACGTCTCTGACCGCGACTACTTCCAGGCGCACCGCAGCGGCGATCACAGCGGCCTGTTCCTGAGCCGGCCGTTCCAGCCGCGCCTGACGCCGGAGAACAAGTCCATCGGCATCAGCCGGCGGCTCTCCGGGCCGGACGGCAGCTTTGCCGGCATCGTGGTCGGCACCTTGCGCCTGAACTACTTCCGCAAGCTGTTCGATGGCGTAAGCCTTGGCGCGGGCGGCACCCTGACGCTGCTGCGTACGGACGGCACCATCATCATGCGGCGGCCCTATGAAGCCGAATCGATCGGGCGCGACATCTCCGGCAGCCCGTCATTTGCACCACTGCTGCAAGGCACGCAAGGCACGTTTATCGGCGTCGCGGCAGTCGACGGAATTCAGCGGCTTTACAGCTTCAGGCGCATTCCGGGGTTTCCGCTGCTGGTCGTGGTGGGACGCGCCACCCACGACGTGCTGGCACCGTGGTACAAGCGCGCCTGGGTGTTCGGCGCGCTGATCATCGCGCTGGACGCGATCATCATCGCGCTCTCGGTATTGCTGTCGCGCCAATGGCGGCGCCGCGCCGAGATGGAAGAGCACCTTCGCTGGATGGTCAACACCGATGGCCTGACCGGCCTGGGCAGCCGCCGCGCGCTAGACGATGCCGCCGACGTGGAATGGCGGCGCGCGCGGCGGCACGGCGAGCCTTTGTCGCTGCTGATGCTCGACGTCGACCATTTCAAGGAGTTCAATGACCGCTACGGACACCAGGCCGGTGACGATGCGCTGGCCGCGGTGGGCGCCTGCATCCAGCGCCATGTGCGGCGGCCGGGCGACTATGCGGGGCGCTATGGCGGCGAAGAGTTTGCCATCCTGTTGCCCCACACCAACGCAGCCGGCGCGGCCGCCATGGCCGAGACCATCCGCGCCGCCGTCCAGGCCTTGCGGATTCCGAATGCGGCCGGCGCCGACGGGCACTTGACGGTCAGCATCGGTGCGGTGACCGATGCCAACAGCGCTGGCAACGAAAAGGATTTCGCGGAGCTGCGCGCCTTTCTCCGTGCCGGCGACGAAGCGCTCTACCTGGCCAAGCGCTCCGGGCGCAATTGCGTCGCAACCTTCGGCGCGACGACGGCGGTGGCAATAGCGCCCTGAACGCGTGCCGCTGCGTGCTCGCTACACAAAGTGCCTATGCCCGCCAGACCTGCAGCAGATCCCACGCCGGCTCTTCCCCTTCCGGCTGTGGCAACGCTTGCGCCTCCGCCAGCATCGCACCGGCCTGCGCCTGCAGCTTGTCCAGGCAGCGCGACAGCACGCGCGCCTCTTCCGCCGTCAGGCAGCCAGCCAGCCGCGTATTGAAGTCCCGCGCCTGCACGAACGCTGCACGGTAGACGGCTTCGCCTTGCTCGGTCAGCGTGAAGGCTGCTGCGCGCCGGTCCTGGGTACGCGTTTCGCGGCGGACCAAGCCGCGTTCCACCAGGACGTGGACGGCGCGGCTGGCCAGCACCTTGTCCAGGCCGGCGCTTTCGGCCAGTTCGGTCAGCCGGGTGCCGGGCTGCTCGCCAAGGAAAGAAATCATGCGCCATTCGCGCCGCGTGACGCCCGCCCTGGCGCGCAGGTGCAGCGCCGCGGCGCCCAGCGCGACGCGGTTCAGGTGGTAGACCCGGTAGTTGATGAAATCTACCAGCCGCTGCGGCCGCTGCAGGCGGTTGCCGCTGTTGTCGTGTGCCATGCCACACCTGCCAATCAGTTGACTTTGTCAATTATATCGACGGGTGTTAGCTTGCATCGACGCCGCTTGCCGGCGGACAACAAACTGGAGACATCGTGAGCCCTCGCACCTTCCTTCCCCGATTCGCCGCGTGCCTGCTGGCCGTTGCCGCGGCATGGTCCGCACCCGCCAGCGCCCAATCGGACCGTCCGCTGCGCATCCTGGTGGGCTACCCGGCCGGCGGCACTGCCGACCTCGCCGCACGCCTGGTCGGCGACAAGCTGCGCGAGACCCTGAACCAGACCGTGGTCATCGAGAACAAGCCCGGGGCCGGCGGGCGGCTGGTGATGGACTACGCGCGCACGCAGCCGGCCGATGGCAATACCCTAGTGGTGGCCAACTCGGCGGTCATGACGATTGCGCCGCTGGTCTACCGCAAGCTCAACTACGATATCCAGCGCGATTTCACGCCGGTGGCGCAGGCCGCCAACTTCCAGCTGGCGCTCGCCACCGGGCCGGCCAGCCCGGCGCGCACGCTGAAGGACTATGTGGCATGGCTCAAGGCCGGCCCGCAGAACAACTCCTACGCCTCGCCGGCGCTGGGCAGCATCCCGCATTTCTTCGGGCTGATGATCGGCAAGCAGGTTGGCATCGACATGCTGCACGTCCCCTTCAACGGCTCGGCGCCGCTGATGAGCGCGCTGGTCGGCGGGCAGGTGCCGGCTTCGGTCGACACCCTTGCTGACCTGACCGAAATGCACCGCGCCGGCAAGATCCGCGTGCTGGCGACTTCCGGCACCCACCGCTCGGTGGCGCTGCCCGATGTGCCGACTTTCACCGAGCTTGGCTACAAGGGCATCGAAGGTGAAGGCCGTTACGGCCTGCTGGCACCCGCGGGCACGCCGCGCCCGGTGCTCGACAAGCTCAACGCCGCCATCGTCAAGGCCGTGCAGTCGCCGGACGTGCGCGAGAAGTTCCTCAAGCTGGGGCTGGAACCCGCAACCGGCCCGGCCGACGCCTTTGCCGGCGTGCTCAAGGCTGACGCCGGCAAGTGGGCACCGGTGGTAAAGGCATCCGGCTATACCGGCGACTGAAGCGCGGCAAACCGATCATGACCATCCGCAATACCCTCTTCATCATGTGCGACCAGCTCCGGCGCGACCACCTGGGTTGCTACGGGCATCCGGCGCTGCGCACGCGCAATATCGATGCGCTGGCCGCGCGCGGCGTTCGATTCGACCGTGCCTTCGTCACTTCCGGGGTCTGCGGCCCGAGCCGCATGAGCTTCTATACCGGCCGCCATGTCAGCAGCCACGGCGCAACCTGGAACCGCGTGCCGCTGTCGGTCGGCGAAGTCACGCTGGGCGAATACCTGAAGCACAGCGGCCGCGCGCTGGCGCTGGCGGGCAAGACCCATATGATGCCGGACAACGCCAACCTGAAGCGGCTGCACCTGGATGGCGGCACCGAGCTGGAAACGCTGCTGCGCAGCGGCCACTTCACCGAAGTCGACCGCCATGACGGCCACCACGCCGAGCCGCACAGCGCCTACGCCGACTGGCTGCGCCAGCAAGGCTACGATAGCGCGGATCCGTGGACCGACTACGTGATCAGCGCCGAGAACGAACGCGGCGAGATCGTCTCCGGCTGGCACATGCGCAACGCCGGCCTGCCCGCGCGCGTGGCCGAGCCGCATTCCGAGACCGCGTACACGGTGGACCAGGCGATGCAGTACATCGCCACGCGCGGCGATGATCCATGGGTGCTGCACCTGTCGCTGGTGAAGCCACACTGGCCCTACCTGGCGCCCGCGCCCTACCACGCCGCGTATTCGCTCGACGACTGCCTGCCGCTGCAGCGCCACGAGGCCGAGCTGGAAGACCCGCACCCGGTGCTGTCGGCCTACCGCACTCAGGAAGAATGCGCCAACTTCATGCGCCAGGAAGTGTCGGACACGGTGCGCCCCGCCTACCAGGGCCTGATCCAGCAGATCGACGACCGGCTCGGCCAGCTATGGGAGCAACTCGAACGCCTGGGCCGCTGGCAGGACACGCTGATCGTCTTCACCGCCGACCATGGCGATTTCCTGGGCGACCACTGGCTGGGCGAGAAGGAGCAGTTCTATGACACCGTGCAGAACATCCCGCTGATCGTCTACGATCCCTCGCCGCAGGCGGATGCCGCGCGCGGCACCGCGCAGGCCAGCATGGTCAGCGCGGTCGACGTGGTGCCTACGGTGCTGGAGGCACTAGGCCTGCCGCCGGCCGACCACCGCATCGAGGGCCGCTCGTTGCTGGACCTGACGCGCGCGGGCGAGCGTGCCGATGCCGGTAGCTGGCGCGATTTCGTCGTATCCGAACTGGACTACGCCTATCGCGGCGCTCGCGTGGCGCTGGGCCGCCATCCTGGCGAGTGCCGCGCCTGGATGGTGCGCGACGCGCGCTGGAAATATGTGCACTGGCAAGGGTTCCGGCCACAGCTGTTCGACCTGCAGAACGATCCGCAGGAATATTTCGACCTGGGCAGCGACCCCGGCCACGAAGCCGTGCGCAGCGCCATGCGCTTGCGGCTGCTGGAGTGGTTCTGCACGCTCAAGCCGCGCGTAACGGTGACCAACGAAGAGGTGGCGGCCAAGACCAATGTGTACAAGCAGGCGGGCGTGTTCTTTGGCGTGTGGTGACTACGCGCCGCGCCACCTGCGGTCCGGCGACGTGCCCCTGCCCGGATGGCGTATCCTTTGAAGCGAGGGATGGGGGGGCCGTTGTTCGGACCGGCAACCGGAGCGATCATGAAAATCACCTGGATCCTTGTGGCGGACGAATCCCTCGCCCGCATCTTTGCCTCGCACGCCTCAACCGCGCCAATGGCGCTGGTTGAGGAAATCACTGACGCTGCAGCACATGGCGACCGCGCGGACCTGCGCCGCGACGCCTACGGCCGGCGCGGCCACGCCGCGGTACAGGGCGACGCCGGGCACCCCGGTGCCCACCAGGCCGGGCCGTCCACCGTCACATCCTCGGCCGGCGAGGATGAACTGCACCAGGAAGCACAGCTGTTTGCCCGTCGCGTGGCGGACTATCTTGCCGATGCGCGCAACAAGCAGCGCTTTGACTCCCTGGCGCTGATCGCGGCGCCGCGCTTCCTGGGCCTGCTGCGCAAAGCCCTTCCCGCCGGCGTCACGGACGTCGTCACGAAGGAAATTGGCAAGGACTTCACCCACGTGCCCAACAACGACCTGCAACAACGGCTGGCCGACGAAAACATCATTCCCGCGCGCCGCGATGCGCGCGTCATTACCGGCCGGGACCGGTCGTGAAGCCTCGCAGCCGCCGGTGCCAGGCCACTGGCGGCTGCGTCGGCGTCGGCGTCAGCGGGCCGTGCCCGAACCGCTGGCTGCACCGCTGCTGCCGCTGGATGTGCCGCTCGGGCTGGTCGTACTGGTCGCGCCGGACGTGCCGGTAGAAGTGCTGGAGCCAGGCATGCCGTAGCCGCTGCGGCTGCGGTTCTGTTCCGTGACCGAGCCCGAGCCGGACAGCGAGCCGGAACCGGTGGTGCTGCCGGTGGCGGTGCAACCCGCCAGGATGCCAAGTGCGAGCAGGGCAGTGCCGATGCCTAGGGTTGTTTTCATGTCTTCCTCCATCTAGCAGGTTGGCGGCAAGCCTTGCTGCACGGCGCAGGCTGCCGGCGAGCGCGCCGGAACGCAGCTCTGCAGCGGAAGACGCAACTGACGTACCAGTGGGGCTATGCGGCCATCGGCGCCGACTGTGTTAGCAACGCAGCGCCCGGCAATGCAGGAAAGTGACATGACTGCGACCCGGCCGCAGTAATAAGTGCGCGCCGCGGGTAAAAGTTACCGCGCCGGCGCAGTTCAGTATCGCCTAAGATGCCAGGCATCTGCCCTATCGCGTCAGTGTCCACTTGTAGGCATAGCGGTCCGGACGGAACATCAGTTCGCCGCAGAACAACGGTGTGTCGTCGATGTCACGCGGCGTGCTGCGCAGGCGCAGCAGCGGTTCGCCCTCGGCAACACCGAGCCGGCGCGCCACGTCCGCGGGCGCGGCAACGGCGGTGGCTTCCATCGCCACTTCCTTGAACCGGTATCCCAGCCGGCTTTCAAACAGCGACATGGCGTCGTTGGTTTCCAGGTCCTCCTGCACCAGGCGGCGCATCAGCGGCTCAGGACCCATCAGGGTGAAATGCGCGACGGCCGCGTCGTCCCAGTACCGCACAGTGGCCACGCTCAGCACCTTCTCGCCCGGCTGCAGACGCAGCGCCGCGGCCACATGGGCCGGCGCGCGCACCAGCCGTACCGACACCAGCTTGCCGTAGGCAAGCTGGCCACGGGCGCGTCCGGTTTCATAGAAGCCGGTCAGCGCGCCAAGGCTGGGCGTGTCTGAGGGACGGGTCACGAAACTGCCCTTGCCGTTGACCTTCTCGATCAGGCCGGCGTTGTGCAGCCCGGACAAGGCCTGGCGCACGGTGATCCGGCTGACCGCGAATTCCGTCACCAGCTCCGCCTCGGAAGGCAGCTTGGCACCGGGCGCCCATGTGTTGCTGGCAATCCGCTGGCGAATCTCGTTTTCGATCTCTTTGAACCTGGGCAGCGCCACATGTGTTCCGCCCTGGGCGGCTCCAAATTCTGGGTGGAACGGATTATACCTATCATGACAGGCCGCGGCGCGACCCTATTGACCTGTCATAACAGGTAATGGCAGTATCACCCATCGGCAATTGCGTGCGTCCCCAGGAAAGCACCGCCACAAGGCCGCTCAGGAGACACAGAAATTGAAACCCAACGCATTGCAAAGCACCGCCAGCCCCGCGGCCGAATTCGACGACATCGTGATCGGCGCCGGGTCTGCCGGGTGCACCGTTGCTGGGCTCCTGGCCGAGGACACGGACGCAACGGTGGCGCTGCTCGAGGCCGGGCCGCAACTACGCCTACTAACCGTACCGCAACCGGGCCTGAACGGCCGCCGCTCCTACCAGCCGCGCGGTCGCGGCCTGGCGGAAGAGAAGTCCTGACCGACGCTTTCGGCCCCGACAGCAGCAATGAAGCCGCCATCCGCGACTTCGTGCGCGCGCATGCGGACACGGTCTACCACCCGGTCGGCACCTGCAAGATGGGCGTCGACAGCATGGCGGTGGTCGACCCGGATCTGCGCGTGCATGGCGTGGAGGGCCTGCGCGTCGCAGACGCATCGATCATGCCGACGCTGATCGGCGGCAACACCAACGCCCCCGCCGTCATGATCGGCGAAAAGGCGGCGGACCTGATCAAGGCCTCGCTCCGCTGAGCCGGCTATCCCCCTGCATTGGCAACCACAACACCGAGGAGACACCCCATGCAAGCCACTGCCGCAACCACCATCAGCCCGGAAGCCTACCGGGCGCTGGACAACGAAGCCTTTCCCTTTACCGTGCGCCGCTGCACGCCGACGATCGGCGCCGATGTCGAGGGCATCGATTTCCGCGAGCCGCTGGACGAGGAGAACTACCTCTCGCTGCGCCGCGCGCTGCTGAAGTACAAGGTGCTGTTCTTCCGCAAGCAAGCCATTACGCCCGCCCAGCACGTAGCCGTGGCGCGCCGATTCGGCGAGCTGGAAGTGCATCCCATGCTTACCAACCACCCGGAACATCCCGAACTGGTTGTATTCGGGCGCGATGGCAAGACGCGTGGCCGCGAGAACCTTTACCACTCGGACGTTACCTGGCGCGAGGTCCCGTCGATGGGTTCGATGCTGCGCTGCCTGGAATGCCCGGAAGTCGGCGGCGACACCATCTGGATAAACATGGCCGCCGCCTACGAGAACCTGCCTGAAGACATGAAGGCGAGCCTGTCAGATTTCTTGTGTGTTGAGGTCATGAGACGATATCGAAAGAAACGCCCTTATGACCGAAACAAAAA